>CAZCEL010000141.1:9489-9826 GCA_964497175.1 uncultured Bifidobacteriaceae bacterium | reverse complement strand
CAAGGGCGTGCCGAACTGGCTGTCGACGCATCCGGCAGCGGAAAACCGCGCACAGCAAGTGCAGGCGGCGGTACTGCGCGCGAAGTCCCCCGGCTCCAGCCTGCGGCCGCCTGATCGCGCAGACTTCCTCCGGCGCGTGGATGGCCTGGTGTGGGGTGACAACCCCGAACAGGGCATCGTGCGGGGCAACCGGTTCCTGCATCCAAAGCTTCGGTTCGCCATCGCTTTTCCAGATAAGTGGGAAGTCACCAACGGCCAGACGCAGGTGGTCGCACGGCAGCCCAACTCCCGCGTCTTCCTCGTGCTGCAGACAGTCACACGCCGCGCGGGTCAGACG
>CAZCEL010000141.1:0-9479 GCA_964497175.1 uncultured Bifidobacteriaceae bacterium | reverse complement strand
CACCGCTTTTCTTGGCACTTACCGCGGAGTCATCGACGGCGTCGGCCGGGTTGGCGTGCGCGCGGCGCACATCGAGCACGACCGTGAGATCTACCTGATCGCCGGCGTCGCCCCCGAGGAGGCGTACGACGGCGTCGAGCCCCGGCTCACGTCGAGCGTGCGGTCGTTCAGGCCCCTGGCCCGAGACGAGGCTGAGGGAATCCGTCCCAATCGGCTCGACCTGTACACGGCGCGTGCAGGCGATACCTGGGCGTCAATCGCCGAGAAACTCGGCCAGGGCGTGGTCAAGCCCTCGACGCTGGCCATCATGAACGGCCGGCCGCCGTCCGATCCGCCGCGCGAGGGCGAGCGGCTGAAGGTCGTGGTACCGGGGTGACCAGGCGGTCAGTACCGTCGTGGATTGGGGGCGCGGCCGCCGCCGCCCTCGCGTACTTCGCGTACGTCTGGCTGATGCTGCCCGACGTCCGGCCCCTGGCGCGGGCCAATCCGTCGACGACGGCGTTCATGAGCCTGCGGGCCCGCGAGGCTCGGGCCGAGGGCAGGTCCGTGCGGCACGTTCAGCGATGGGTCGGCTACAGTCGCATCTCGCCGAGCCTGAAGCGTGCGGTGCTCGTCGCCGAGGATGCGGCCTTCTGGGGACATGAGGGCGTCGACTACGACGAGCTTCAGAAGTCGATTCAGGACGGCTGGTCGAGCGGCACGCCGATTCGAGGCGCGAGCACGATCACCCAGCAGCTTGCCAAGAACCTGTACCTGTCGCCTTCGCGCAATCCCATGCGCAAGGCTCGCGAGCTCGTCATCGCCCGGCGGCTCGAAGCCGAGCTGACCAAGTCGCGGATCTTCGAGCTGTATCTGAACGTGATTGAATGGGGCGACGGCGTGTACGGGGCCGAGGCGGCGGCCCAGACGTATTTCGGCACCTCTGCCGCTAGGTTGGGCCCTTCCGAATCGGCGCTGCTGGCCGGCGCCATCATCAACCCGCGTCTGCTCAGTCCCGCCCGTCCGACGCCGCGGCTGCTGCGGCGCCAGCAGCTGATTCTGCGCCGTATGGGGGCCGTGTCGGAGCCGGAGTGACCGCAGCGTCCAGGCATTGTGCACTTTCCCGATCGGGGCGCCCTCGGCGTAACGAGCCCGGCTGATTGACTCGTGGTGAACGGCGGACTCGTCGAGCAGGTCGTGCCGCGGCTTCTGAAGTCCAGCGACAGCCCTACTGGAGACGGCTCTCCAGGCGATCTCCCAGTGTCCGCAGGATCTTGATCCGCGCGAAGTTCTTGTCGTTCCCCTCGACGAGCGTCCAGGGCGCCACCTCCGTGCTGGTCCGGGCGACCATCTCGTTGACGGCGACGGTGTAGTCCGTCCACCGATCCCGGTTGCGCCAGTCCTCGTCGGTGATCTTCCAGCGCTTGTGCTCCGTCTTGTGGCGCGCGCGGAAGCGACGGAGCTGCTCGGCCTTGGTGACGTGCATCCAGAATTTCACGAGCAGGATGCCGTGGGAGACGAGCTGCTCCTCGAAGTGCGCGATCTCCCCGTACCCGCGCATGTACTCGGCCTCGGTCGCGAGTCCCTCGACGCGCTCGACCAGCACGCGGCCGTACCAGCTCCGGTCGAAGATCGTAACCCGGCCGGCGCGCGAGAGATGGCGCCAGAACCGCCACAGGTAATGGTGGGCGCGCTCCTCGTCGGTCGGCGCAGCGACTGGGATGACCTGGTAGTCCCTGGCATCGAGCGCGGCGGTCACGCGCCGGATGGCGCCGCCCTTGCCGCTGGCGTCCCACCCTTCGAACACGGCGATGGTCGACACGCCCGCCGCGCGAGCCTCGTGCTGCAGCAGGTTCAATCGGCCCTGCTGCCGCTCCAGCTCGGTCTCGAAGCGCGCATCATCGATGCGCTGCGCCATGTCGAGGCGCGCCAGGACGTTGTACTCGCGGGCGACCCGCCCGAGCGCGGCGGCCGCCGCGGGCGCCTGCGTCCGGCCCCCGGTCCGCTTCCGGGAGGCTCGCTCCGCGCCCGGCGCTGTCCGCGCGAGTCCCCGGCGAATCGCGTTCCTCAACTCCGTGCCGACGACCGCGCTTCTGTATCGCTCGTCGCCGCCCTCGACGATGTGCCAGGGCGCCTGGTCGGTGCTGGTCCGGCGGATGGCCGCGTCTGCCGCCTCGACGAACCGGTCGTACATCTTCAGGTGGCGCCACAGCTGCTTGGTCACCCGCCACCGGCGCAGCGGGTCTTTCTCGAAGGCCCTCAGGCGCTTCTTCTGGGCAGCCTTGCCCAAGTGCATCCAGAACTTCAGCACCAGGGCGCCGTCGTCCACCAGCGTACGTTCGAAGGTTGCGATCTGGTCGAGCAGGCCGTCGAACTCTGAGGCGGAGATGCGCCTGGCGACGCGGTGCCGGATTGGAGACGAGTACCACGCGCTCAGAAACAGGGCGATGCGGCCGCGCGGGGGAAGGTCGCGCCAGTACCGCCACAGCCGCGGCCGTTCGAGCTCTTCGTCGGAGGGATCGGTATAGCCCCGCGTGACGATCCATCGCGGGTCCATCCACTCGTTGAGGAGATTGACCGTCTCACCCTTGCCGGCCAGGTCGACGCCCGCGAAGAGCACGATCACGGGAAACCGCGCCGCGCGGAGCCGCTGCTGCGCCTCCAGGAGCTCGGCACGCAGGATGGGGACCTGGGCCTTGTATTCCTCCTTGGACAGCTTGCTGCCGACCTCGGCCGCTTCGAACATGGCTCTATTCTGAGCGCGCGATCCCGACAGCCGGCTCGACGAGCCCGCTACTCGACAGGCTCGATCCGCAGCACGGCACCGGCAGCCTCGTCGGTCGTGAGATAGATGAGGCCGTCGGGCCCCTGCCGTACGTCGCGGATTCGCTGTTTGAGCTCGGCGAGCATCGGCACATCCCCGCGGCTCTGCGGCCGTCCGGTCCTGCTCAGCACGATCCGGTGCAGCTGGCGGGCTCCCAGGTTCTCGCCTCCCATCGCTCCGACAAAGAGGTTGCCCTTCCAGGCAGGAAACCGGTCGCCGGTGTAGACGATGATGCCGGTGACGGCCGGGGAGGGGTTCCAGAACATGAACGGATCGTCCATGCCGGCCCTCATGCGATCGCTCGACAAGGTGCCCGACAGTCCGCCTTCCTGATTGCCGCTGTAGTCGGTGCCGTATGAGACCACGGGCCACCCGTAGTTGCGACCGGCCCTGATGATGTTGATCTCGTCGCCACCCATCGGGCCGTTCTCGGTCTCCCAGATCTCGCCGGTTTCCGGGTGCACGAAGAGCCCCAGCGCGTTGCGAATGCCGAGCGCGAAGATCTCGGGCCTGTACGCCGGCTTTCCGACAAACGGGTTGTCGGCAGGCGCAGTCCCGTCGTCGTTCAGCCGCAGGATCTTTCCGGCATGGTTGGCCGGATTCTGCGCATCGTCGGCGGTCCCCACCATGTGCCGTGTGGGCATGCCGACCGCCATGATGATTTTCCCGTCGCGAGCGAAGGCGATGCGCGATCCCGACGTGCCCTGCGACTCGGCGTCCGCGACAAAGATGTCGCGTACATCGGTGAGGGCGGCGCCCCCGTCGAAGCGGGCGCGAGCCAGGGTGGCCTTCACGACGTCTCTCCGGCTGCCCTTCACTCTCTGATTGCCGGACCACGCGATGTCCTCGCGGGGCCCTCCGGGCACCGCCTTCGAGTAGGTGAAGTAGATCAGCTTGTTCTCGGCGTAGCGCGGGTGAACGGCGACGTCCATCAGTCCCGCGTTGACGGCAGCCGTGCTCACCTCCAGCATGCCGCCAAGTGGCTGAGCATCGAGCACGCCTTGACGGATGATTCGAAGGCGTCCGGGTTTCTCCGTGACGAGGAGGTCGCCGTTGGGCAGAAACGCCAGTGCCCACGGCGTGACGAGGCCCTTGATGGGCACGACGCGGTAGCGCAGTGCTCCGGTGGCAAACACCTGCGGTGTGTCGGGCAGGCTCGCCCTGGGCGCCTCCGGCACGGTGGTGATCGGCGAGGGCGCGGCTTGTTGGGCGGCGACGGACGCAACACCGAAGGACGAGGTGACGATCAGGATTGCGCAAGCAGACTTCACGAGCAACCCCCTTGTTTGTGCGCCAATCATACGACGGCTGGACACCCGGGAGTATGCTGGACCGCCGGCCGGCTCAGCCTTCCCGACCCTCGGCTGTGGTGCGGAGTGGTCAGCGACCGCCGCGAAGGTTCGAAGGAGTCATCGCATGAAGTTCACGCTCGGCGTGTTTCTGGGTAACGCCGTCGCCCTCGGCGCTGTGTTCGTGTTGCTGGAGCGTGCCTCCGAGGCGCAGAGGCCAGGGCCGCAGGTACCGGTCTTCGAACCGGACCCGCTGTGGTCGCAGGCGCTGCCCAACAAGTGGGTCACCGGGCAGGTGGGCGGAGTCGCCGTCGATTCGCACGACCACTTGTGGGTGTTCCATCGGCCGGCAACGATCCCTGATACGGCAAAGTCTGCGTCGCTCGACCCGCCGCAGTCGGAGTGCTGCTTCCCTGCGCCAGCAGTGCTTGAATTCGATGCCAACGGCAGGTTCCTGCAGGCGTGGGGCGGTCCGGCGCAAGGCTACGAGTGGTTCGACTCGCCGCATGGGATCTTCGTCGATTCGAAAGGCAACGTCTGGCTGAGTGGCAACTCGAAAGAAGACGACCACGTGCTGAAGTTCACGAGCAAGGGCAGATTCCTGATGCAGATCGGGCGCCGGGGACAAAACACGGGCAGCAACGACCTGGCGAACCTGGGGGGTCCAGCGGGACTGTTCGTCCACAAGTCCAGCAACGAGCTGTTTGTCGCCGACGGCTACTTCAACCGCCGCGTCATCGTCTTTGACGCCGAGACCGGCGCCTACAAACGCCACTGGGGCGCGTACGGAAAGCGTCCCGACGACGGCGTCAAGTTCCCACCCCGGCCACAACTCATTCAAGGCCCGCCGCCACAGCAGTTCAACACTCCGGTTCACGCCGTGCTCGTCACCAACGACGACCTGGTGTACGTGGGGGACCGCACGAACAACCGGGTACAGGTGTTCCGGACCGACGGCACGTTCGTGACGGAAGCGTTCATCTCGAGAAGCACCCTTCAGGCCGAGGGTACAGTGCACGCCTTCGCCGTGTCATCCGACAAGGCACAGCGATTCCTGTACATCGTCGACGGTTCCAACAAGGCCATCCGCGTGCTCGACCGCTTGACGATGGCGATGGTGTCGAGCGTCGGCGGTCATGCCGGACACAACGCGCGGGAGTTCTTCCACATCCACGGCATCGCCGCCGATTCGAAGGGCAACCTGTTCCTTGGAGAGGTCAACAACGGGATGCGGTATTACCGGTACGCGTTCAAGGGGATGGGAGGGTCGGGCGGGGGGCGTTAGCGCGCGCCTCACAAGGGGCGACACCGCGTGGGGCGGAGAAGCCGGTTCTCTTCGTCTTGCCCTTGTACTCGCGCGCAGTGTTTGGTACCCTCACCTCAACACAGGCAGGAGGCCTCATGGACTCCAATATGACCCGTCGCGTGGCGTTGTACGAGCTCCTTGCCAAACCAGATCCGCCCGAACTGCATCGGGGCCACGTCCCGCTGTCTGAGGGCAAGCCGGACCGGCACGCGTGGGTACCCGTGCTCGCCGAAGCTTTTGTCAGAACGAAGCTGATCGAAATCCGCGAGCGGCACAACGCAGCGGCCGGATCCACCACTTAACGCCCGCCTCCGCGCAGAGCCGCCTGTGAGGGCCCGAGGCACAATATGATGCCGTCGTGCCGTCGAGCCAGTTCGTGGACGAGCGCACGGGCATTCACGATCCGCCGCGAACCGTTGTTGGCGGCCGTCTGAAGTCGGTCGATATCGTGCGAGGCAGCGTCATGGTGCTCATGGCGCTCGACCACGTCCGCGACTTCGTCACCAACCAGCGCTTTCAGCCTGAGGACCTGAGCCGGGCGTCGGTGGCCTTGTTTGCGACGCGGTGGGTCACCCATTTCTGCGCGCCGGCGTTTTTCCTGCTGGCCGGCGTTGGCATCGGCCTCGCGATCGCTCGCAGCAATCACGCCACGAAGACGAGCCGGGTCCTCGTGGTTCGCGGGCTGTGGCTGGTCCTGCTGGAATTGACGGTCGGCGCACTCGCCTGGCAGTTCGGCTTCAAGCTGGTGCCGGTGTTCGCCGTCGTGATCTGGGCGCTGGGCTGGTGCCTGGTGATCATGGCCGTCCTCGTGCGCCTCCCTCGCTCGGCCGTGGCGGTCCTGTCTCTCGCGACCGTGGCCTTGCACCATCTGTTCGATGGCGTGCAGCCGGCGCAACTCGGCACGTTCGGACCGCTCTGGCAGGTCCTGCATGTGCCAGGGTTCGCGATTGCGGGCGGGCTCTTCGTCGCCTACCCGCTCGTGCCATGGGTTGGCGTGATCGCGCTCGGGTATGTGCTGGCCCCCGTGTACGCGTGGCAGCCTGATCGCCGGCGGCGGTTCCTGCTCTGGTCGGGAGCGATCGCAACGCTGGCCTTCGTCATGCTCCGCGCCGCACACTCGTATGGCGATCCAACTCCGTGGACGCCGCAGCGTACCGGCGCGCTCACGGCGGCCGCGTTCTTCAACGTGCAGAAGTATCCGCCCTCGCTACAGTTTCTGCTCATGACGCTCGGGCCCATCCTGGTGGCCCTGGCCCTCATGGAACGGGCCCGCGGTCGGGTCGCCGGGTGGCTGTCGGTGATCGGCCGCGTGCCTCTGTTCTATTACTTCGGGCACTTGTACCTGGCGCACGCCGTCGCCATCGTCCTCGTGCTCGTGCAGCTCGGTGAGCTCCATCGCATCGACCCAGTGACCGACCCGGCGTCGATTCCATCGGCCTACGGCGTCGGGCTGCCGGGCGTGTACGTCGTCTGGGTCGTGGTGGTGCTCCTGATGTACATCCCATGCCGGTGGTTCGCGGAGCTGAAGTCCAGACGCGATGACTGGTGGCTCCGGTACTGCTGACGCCTACTCCCAGATTCGAACTCCACTCTGCCTCGCAGCCTTTCGCAGAGGCCCGTCCTTGCAGCCCAAGACGAGTCTTCGACGCTGCGCCAGTTCGAGATAGGCTGCGTCATAGACCGAGAGCTGGTACGCAGCGGCCAGGTCTGACAGCCGCGAAAACGCCAATGACGCCGCCTCGTGGTCGACGTGCAGAGGGAGGCCACGAAACCATCCGAGAGCGATTTCCCGCTCGTCTTCCGTCAATTTTCGACGGCGGACGAGAACCGTCAGCGCGTTGCCCACCTCGAGGGGCCAGAGCGCCGGCACTTCGACCGTCGCGCCCTCTGCGATGGCGTCCAGCATCGCGGCTGTCTGTGGCGTCGCCTGGGCGGGATGCACCCAACCTACGGCCACCGACGCGTCCGCGACGAAGGCCCGCCTCAGAACCTGCCCTCGTCGATGGCCGAACGAGCCTCTCGGTCCGAAAGCTGGGCCCTGGACCTCTGTCGGATCCGTTGCTGCAGTTCACGAAGGCCCGTCACCGCACGGCGGACCTCGTCGAGCCGTTGCGCACCTTCGGGTATCAGTCGGGCGACCGGCTTGTCGTGGCGTGTAATGACGACCTCTTCGCCCTTCGACACGCGGTCCAGCAGCTCTCCGAAACGCGTCTTGGCGTCGAACGCAGTCATCCTGGCCATCGATACTCCATCACTGATTGACTAGTCATTAACCAGTCTACCATGCCGTTCACCGCCACTGGCACGAGGACCAGCACGAGCGATTCGCGGCATGTTCGCCGGCTCTGGTGGGGCTTCGCTAGAATAGGCATCGAGGAGACACGGCCGATGGGCATCATGGATTTCATCAAGGGCGAGCTGCTCGAGATCATCGAGTGGACCGATGACACGCGGGACACGCTCGCATGGCGCTTCCCCGACCAGGACAAGGCCATCAAGAACGGCGCGCAGCTCATCGTGCGCGAGTCGCAGGTGGCGCAGTTTGTTTATCTGGGCGAGTTCGGCGACACGTTCGCGCCCGGCAAGCACCGGCTCACGACCGACAACATCCCCGTGCTGACCCGTCTCAAGTCGTGGCCGTTCGGGTTCGAGTCGCCCTTCAAGGCAGACGTGTACTTCGTCGTCACGCGGCTGTTCACAGGCAACAAGTGGGGCACGTCCAACCCGGTGATGCTGCGCGACCAGGACTTCGGGATCGTGCGCGCCCGGGCGTTCGGTACCTACGACTTCAAGGTCGTCGAGCCGAAGACGTTCCTCCGCGAGGTCGCCGGGTCCGACCACAACTTCCGCCTCGACGAGTTCGCCGACACGATGCGCTCGCGCATCGTAAGCATCTTCACCGATGCCCTGGCCTCCTCGAAGATCCCCGTCCTCGACGTGGCCGCGCGCTACACAGAGCTCGGCGAGGCGCTGCTGCCCCTCATCAACCCGGCGGTCGTCTCGAAATACGGCCTCGAGCTCACGAGCTTCATCGTCGAGAACGTGTCGGTGCCGCCGGAGGTCGAGCAGGCCATCGACAAGCGGTCCAGCATGGCCGCGATCGGCAACCTGAACGAGTTCGTGAAGTACCAGATGGGCAAGGGCCTCGAAGCCGGCGGTGGTGCGGGCGCTGCGGGCACGGCCGCGGAGCTTGCCGTCGGCTTCGGTATCGCCCAGCAGATGATGCAGCAGGGCTTCACGGGCGGCGCCGCCACGCCGACCGTCGCGCCTTCCGCCGTGCCGGGCGGCGCGCTGCCGGACCTGATGAGCCCGGCCGAGGCGGCCCAGACCCTCGGCGTCACCGAGGCCGACGTCATGGCCGTCCTCGCCTCGGGCGAGCTCAAGGGAAAGCGGATCGGCGTCACCTGGCGCGTGCCGCGGACGGCGCTGCGGGAGTACATCGAGCGGTGATCTCGGCCCTCGAGAAGCACGCCTGCCCGGCTTGCGGCGCGCAGGCGGAGTGGAACCCCACCAAACAGAAGCTCGTGTGCCCGTTCTGCGGCACCGAGTCGCCGTACCGGATCGACCGCGAGACGGGCAAGATCGCCGAGCTCGATCTGGTCGCCGCGCTCCGCGAGCTGCCCGACGAGGAACGCGGCTGGCTCGCGGCGAAGCGGTCCGTGAAGTGCCAGAGCTGCCACGCGGTGATGGTGTTCGACGCCGAGCGCGTCGGCCAGAACTGCGAGTTCTGCGCGTCGCCGGCGCTGGTCGCCTACGAGGAGATCAAGGCGCCGATCCGCCCGCGCAGCCTGCTGCCCTTCGTCGTGGACGCGCACCGCGTCCGCGACGACATCCGGCGCTGGTGGCGGAGCAAGTGGCTCGCGCCGCGCCGCCTCGCGACATCCGCACTCGTCGACACCGTCAAGAGCCTCTACATCCCCTATTGGACATTCGACGCCAGGGCGCACTGCCCCTGGGAGGCCGAGGCCGGCCACTACTATTACGTGCCCGTGGAGGGCCGCGACTCGAAGGGCCGCCGCGTCGTCAGGCAGGAACCTGTCTCTTATACACATCTCCGAGCCCACGAGACTAGGCATGATCT
>CAZCEL010000140.1:0-9854 GCA_964497175.1 uncultured Bifidobacteriaceae bacterium | reverse complement strand
GCTCTGGCCGGCGCTCCCGATGAGCGGAGCGCAGCGGGTCAGCCGTGGCCCGCGCTCGACACTCGCGAGGCGAGCATCATCGCGTTCCTGAGCGGTCAGGGCGCCTCGTTTTTTGGTGCGCTGCGGGAGGCCACCGGAGGCGGCTATCCCGCCGAGACGCTGAAGGCGCTCTGGTCCCTGGTCTGGCGCGGGCTCATTACCAACGACACCTTCCACGCCGTGCGGGCGTACACGAGTGGTGAAACCGCGCGGCGCCGCCGGCAGGCGAGCGCCTCGGCGGTTCGATCCCGGCGCCAGGTGCCGCCGGCTGCGGAAGGGCGATGGTCGCTCGTCCGGAGGAACCCGGCGGAAGCGGGCGCCTCGTCACCACATGGCCGACGCGACCAGACGCGCGCGACCAGGTGGGCCGCCGCACTGGCTGAACAACTGCTTGCGCGGCACGGTGTGCTGACACGCGAGGCGGTTTCCGCCGACTCCATCCCCGGCGGATTCGCCCTGCTCTACCCGGTGCTGAAGGCGATGGAAGAACGCGGGCGCCTGCGCCGAGGCTACTTCGTCGCGGGGCTCGGCGCCACACAGTTCGCTCTGCCCGGCGCGCTGGACCTTCTGCGATCGCTGCGCGAGCCGCCCGAGGAACCCGAGGTCGTGGCGATGGCGGCGACCGATCCAGCCAATCCGTACGGCGCGGTGTTGAAGTTCCCGGACGTCGCCGCGCCGGCAGCTCACGAGCAGGCGAACCCCGGAGAAACGGCGTCAGCCGCGAAGGCGGGACGCGGACCCACGCGCTCGGTGGGCGCGACCGTCATCCTTGTCGACGGGGGCCTGACGGCGTATCTCGCACGCGGGGAACGCGTGTTATTGACCTGGCTCCCCCTCGAAGAACCGTTCAGATCGCGCGCGGCCCGTGCGGTGGCGCGCAGCCTCATCGAGCACGCGCGGGGCGGCAAGCCGCCCCGCGGGATGCTCATCGAGGAAATCGACCGGATGCCTTCAACGGCCCACAGCCTGGCGCCGTTTCTCGCGGAGGCGGGCTTCTTGGCTGGCGCATTGGGGATGCAGGCACGGCCGCGGACGTGAAGGGGCGTGGCGCGTGACGCTGATCATGAAGTGGGCGACGTCGAACCTTTCTGATCCATTCCCGCTCGTGTTCTCCGCGTCTGGTTCGGTCACAAAAGGGGCTTGCCTGACCCCGGGCCTACCATCCCCCGCGGGGTGCCATGAGGGTCACAGCTCGGCGCGGCCTGATGCTCGCGGCAACACTCGCATCGGTGGCTGGCGCGTATCCCTTGCACGTTCTCCGCGCGACACCGGCGCAGGGCCAAGCTCAACCGGTAGAGTTCGACCGCGACGTTCGGCCCATCCTCGCCGAGCACTGTTTCGCATGCCACGGAGCGAACGACAACACGCGGCAGGCCCTCTTGCGCCTCGACACCGGGAATTTCGCGGACGCCCTCGTCGTGCCGGGCGATCCAGCCGCCAGCACCCTGTTTCAGCGGCTGACCGCTGCCGACCCTGTCCGCCGCATGCCACCACAGTCATCAGGACGCTCGCTGACGCCCGCTCAGATCGACGCCGTGCGTCGGTGGATAGAGTCTGGGGCCCGGGTTGGGAGCGACGCCGGCAGCCGAGCGATCGCCCAGGCTCAGGCGCCGGCACGTGTCGTCGACTTCGCCCGGGAGGTCCGTCCGATCCTGTCGGAGCACTGCTTCTCGTGTCACGGACCGGATGAACAGGCTCGTCAGCGCGGTCTTCGACTCGATGTCCCGGAGGGGCCCTTCGGCGATCGCGGGCCCTTCGGCGGACGAGTCGTCGTGCCGGGAAACGCCGCCGGGAGCCTCATGTACTCCCGGATCACCGCCGAGCACGAACGCGACCGGATGCCCCGCGGTCGCGACGCGCTCACCAAAGATCAGATTGCGACGATCCGCCTCTGGATCGATCAAGGGGCCAGATGGGAGACGCACTGGGCGTTTCGCCCGCCCGAGCGTCCCACGCCCCCGGCTGTGACCGATCGGCGGTGGCCGCGCAACCCCATCGACCACTTCGTGTTCGCTCGACTCGATCGCGAAGGACTCAAGCCCTCACCCGAAGCCGATGGCGCCACCCTGATTCGGCGAGTCTCGCTCGATCTGACCGGCCTTCCGCCAACCGCGAAGGATATTGACGACTTTCTCGGCGACGCGGCGCCCAATGCCTACGAGAAGGTGGTCGACCGGCTCCTCCAATCTCCACGATACGGCGAACGCATGGCCGTCGAGTGGCTGGATGCCGCGCGGTATGCGGACACGAACGGGTACCAGACCGACGGCGAGCGGACCATGTGGCGGTGGCGCGACTGGGTGATCGACGCGTACAACCGCAACATGCCGTTCGACCGGTTCACCATCGAACAGATCGCGGGCGACATGATCCCCGGCGCGACGCTCGATCAGAAGATCGCCACCGGGTTCAATCGGAATCACAGCCAGAACGGCGAGGGCGGCATCGTCCCCGCGGAGTTCCTGGTGGAGTACGCGGTCGATCGCGTGGAGACGACGTCGACCGTGTGGCTTGGTCTGACCTTGGGGTGCGCGCGCTGCCACGATCATAAGTTCGACCCGATTTCACAAAAGCAGTTCTACGAAGTGCTCGCGCATTTCAACAACATCCCGGAGCGCGGCAAGGCCTTCAAGTACGTCAACTCGCCGCCGTTCGTGACAGCGCCGACTGCGGACCAGCGCGCCCAGCTTGCCCGGCTCGACGAGAAGCTCGGCGAGGCGCGGGACGCGTTCGCGCGTCTCGAGTCCGAGAGGGCTGCGGCACAGGCGCGCTGGGAAGCCTCGCTCGCCTCGTCTGCGCGGGTCGACTGGACGATGCGCGATGGACTCGCCGTGCATTACCCGCTCGACGGAGACCTCGCGGGGGTCGGCGCCGGCGGACTGGCCAGCGGCACGCTGGAGGACGGCGAGCCGCAGTTCGTCGACGGACGGATCGGAGCGGCAGCCAGTTTCGATGGACGGCGCTTCATCAACGCGGGCGAGGGACCGATCATCGGGTACGACGACAGCTTTACCTTGGCCGCCTGGATCTATCCGACCTCGCCCGATGGCGTCATCGTGTCGCGGGCAAGCGAGGCCGATCAGGGCGAGATCGGATGGAGCCTGGCCCTCTCGCGCGGCAGGATCCGGGTCAACATGTCGACCCGCGATCTGGACGACGGCGTGAGCGCGGAGACCTCAGGAGCCCTGGCACTCAATCAGTGGCAGCACGTGGTCGCCACCTACGACGGGTCGAAGGAACCCGCCGGCTATCGCGTCTACGTCAACGGCGAGGCGCAGGCGCTGACGCCCTTGCTCGACGCCGTAGGGAACCGGCTTCCGCAGCGCGAGACGCTGCGCATCGGCGCCAGCGGATCGTCGAAGCCACGCTTCCAGGGCCACATCGACGAGGTCCGCATCTACCGGACGGTGTTGACTCCCATGCAGGCGGCCGTGCTGGCCATCGCCGAATCGGTCGGCGAGATCGCGCGGGTCCCGCTGCCGGCCCGCACCGCCGCGCAGTCGGAGAAGCTCACGCTCTCGTTCCTGGACCAGTACGCCACCAGGCCCATCCAGCAGGCATGGCGCCAGGTCGTCGAGCTCGAACGCGAGCGCGAGAAGGTGCGGGCGAGCTTCCCCACCGTGATGGTGATGGAGGAGATGTCGCCGCGCCGCGACACGTTCCGGCTGATTCGCGGCGCCTACGATAATCCCGGGGAGAAAGTGACGCCCGGCGTGCCCGCGGTGTTACCTCCGCTCCCGCCGAACCAGGAACCGAACCGCCTGGCATTCGCCCGCTGGCTGGTCGATCCGGGACATCCACTCACGGCCAGGGTCACCGTGAACCGGTTCTGGCAGATGTACTTTGGCACGGGCCTGGTGAAGACGGTGGAAAACTTCGGAACCCAGGGAGAATACCCGAGCCATCCGGAGCTGCTGGACTGGCTGGCGACCACTTTCATCGACTCCGGCTGGGACGTCAAGGCGATGCAGCGGGCGATCGTGACGAGCGCGACGTACCGGCAGGCGTCGAAGGTGACGCCGGCCCAGCTCGAGAAGGATCCGGAGAATCGCCTGCTGGCTCGCGGGCCGCGCCTCCGTCTGCCGGCGCAGATCATCCGCGACCAGGCGCTCTTCGCTGCCGGGCTGCTCGTCGAGAAGATCGGTGGCCCATCGGTCAGGCCGTACCAGCCCGATGGGTTGTGGTCCGACATGGCCGAACGGGGCCTGGAGTACCGGCAGTCCGAGGGCGACGATCTGTACCGCCGCGGACTGTACACGTTCTGGAAGCGGACGCTCGGGCCGCCTGCCATGGTGATGTTCGGCGCGTCGACGCGCGAGACGTGCATCGTGCGCCAGTCCAGAACCAACACTCCGCTACAGGCGCTGAATCTGATGAACGACGTCACCTATGTCGAAGCCGCGCGCAGGCTGGGCGAACGCATGATGACGGAGGGCGGATCGACGCTCGAAGAACGGCTCGGGTTCGCCTATCGTCTGGCGACGGCGCACAGACCCTCTCGCCAGGCACAGGCGGTGCTCGTCAATGGCTTCCACCATTATCTGGACCGCTACAAGATCGATCGGGCGGCCGCGCTGAAACTGGTGACGGTGGGCGCCCGCGCGCGCGACGAGGCCCTCGATGTCGCCGAACTGGCGTCGTACACCCTGGTGGCCAATCTCATCCTGAACCTCGACGGGACCATTACGAAGGAGTAGGCGATGCATCCTGGCTCGGCCTACCGGTGGCTTCTGACGCGACGTCACTTTCTGGGTCTCACGAGCACCGGCTTGGGCGCGGCGGCGCTGGCCACTCTGATCGACGAGGACCTTCTGGCCCAGGCTGCCGGAGCGGCGCAGGCGTCCCCCTCGCCAGCGGGCGGATTGCCCGGGCTGCCTCACTACACGCCCAAGGTCAAGCGCGTCATCTACCTGTTCCAGTCTGGAGCGCCCTCGCAGCACGAGCTGTTCGACTACAAGCCCAAGCTCGCGGAGTTGCGAGGAACCGAGCTGCCCAATTCCATCCGCGGGAACCAGCGCCTCACGGCCATGACGGCGGCGCAGCAGAGCTTTCCCGTCGTCCCGTCGATGTTCACGTTCGCGCAGCACGGACAATCGCGGGCGTGGATCAGCGAGCTGCTGCCGCACACCGCCAAGGCGGCCGACGAGCTGTGCTTCATCAAGTCGATGCACACCGAGGCGATCAATCACGACCCCGGCATCACGTTCTTCCAGACGGGCGCGCAGCTGGCGGGCCGGCCCAGCATCGGCGCATGGCTGTCGTACGGGCTGGGAAGCATGAATCGCGACCTGCCGACGTTTGTCGCCATGGTCTCGTTCGGCTCGCCCGCTGGCGACCAGCCGCTGTACGACCGGCTGTGGGGCAGCGGGTTTCTTCCCTCGCGATACCAGGGCGTCAAGTTTCTCTCGACTGGCGACCCGGTCCTCTACTTGTCGAATCCGCCCGGAGTCGACCGCAGCGACCGGCGGCGGTTCCTCGACGATCTGGAGACGCTGAACAGGCAGAAAGAGGCCGAGTTCGGGGATCCCGAGACCGGCACGCGCATCGCTCAGTACGAAATGGCGTATCGGATGCAGAGCTCCGTGCCCGAGCTGGCCGACCTGTCGAAGGAACCGGATCGCATCTTCGAGCTGTACGGGCCAGCGTCCAGGAAGCCGGGAACGTTTGCGCGCAATTGCCTGCTGGCCAGGCGGCTCGCCGAGCGCGGCGTCCGTTTCATTCAGCTGTTCCATCGCGGGTGGGATCAGCACACCCAGCTACCCAGGGGCATCCGAAACCAGGCGAACGACGTCGACCAGGCTCAGGCGGCGCTCGTCCAGGACCTGAAGGAACGCGGCTTGCTGGACGAGACGCTGGTCGTCTGGGGCGGTGAGTTCGGCCGCAGCGTCTATTGCCAGGGGAAGTTCACCGCCGACACCTACGGGCGCGATCACCATCCGCGATGTTTCACGATCTGGCTGGCCGGCGGAGGGGTCAGGCGGGGCCTCAGCTACGGCGAGACCGACGATTTTTCCTACAACATCGTCAAGGATCCGGTGCACGTGCACGACCTGCACGCCACGATTCTGCACCTGCTCGGGATCGACCACACCAGGCTGACGTTCCAGTACCAAGGTCGCAATTTCCGCCTGACCGATGTGCACGGGAAGGTCGTCACGGGCGTTTTAGCCTAGCAAACACATCTCGCGAGGTGCGCGATAATGGTCGCGTGGCCGCCGAACTTCACGCCTCCAGCGTCCGGCACCTGACGGTGCGACGTTTCGCGACGGCGGCCGAGGCCGACCGCCCGGGTGAAAGATCTCTCGGACATCGAGGGAATGGAAGGATAGAGGGAGGTCAGGTATGAGCCGTCTGGGACCGCTCATGTATCCGGCCACGTTGGCTGTTCTCCTGACGTCGGTGCCTCCCTTCGTCATCAACGCCACGGGTCAGCAACGGACTGCATCCTACACTCCGACTCGAACGCCCTGGGGAGATCCTGACCTGCAAGGTGTCTTCGATTTCCAGAGTGATGTCCCGTTCCAGCGGCCCCTGGACCTGGGCAACAAGACCGTGTTTGCCTCGCCCGACGAGAAAGCTGCCTACCAACAGCGCGTTCGGATGAACCAGCAACGGCTCGGTCGGCCGGCTGCGCCCAACGTCGGCAGCTACGGTGCGGAGTGGACGCCGCGCAACGTCGTTCCCAACCTTCGAACGTCGCTGCTTCAGGACCCGCCCGACGGGAGGCTGCCTCCCATGACCCCGGGGGCGCTCAAGAAGTACCAGGCGCTCACCGAATACCGTCGTGCGCATCTCCACACCTATGAGACCTACGACGTTGTCGGGACGTATGAACGTTGTCTCTCCCGGCCGATGCCTCGACTCAATCAGGGCTACAACAGCGGCACGCTGATTCTGCAGAGTCCAGGGTGGGTGGTGTTTCTGTACGAGCAGCTGGACAGGCGCATCATCCCGCTCGATGGCCGCCCCCACATCGATTCGAAGATCCGTCAGTGGAACGGCGACTCGCGGGGCCATTGGGAAGGCACGACGCTCGTTGTCGAAACGACCAATCTTTCGGACAAGCAGACTGGCTTTCCTCCGGCGGATATCCTGCGGAGCGGAACAGAGGGGTTCGTGACGACCGGATCTCCCCTTGGTAACGAGATTGCCGTGGGGGTCCTCTACGACGAGCTCGGCCGGAGCGGATACCCGCAGGGGAACTTTCGTCTGATCGAGCGTTATACCCCTGTCGACGCCAACATGATGACCTACGAAGCGACGATCGACGATCCGGCGACGTGGACCAGACCGTTCACGTATCTCATGCCGTGGCGACGAGAAAAGAACTACCGGGTCTACGAATACGCGTGCCATGAGGGCAACTACGGTCTTCGGAACGCGCTCTCCGGAGCCCGCTACCAGGAGAAAGTAGCCGCCGAGGCCGCGAAACCGGCCGCCAGGTAAGACGGAATATTTCAACGTCGCACGGAGGGTGTATGACAGTCAAGAGTTTCTGGGCCGGTGCCGCGGTCAGTGCGGCATCGGCGCTCGTGCTGTCAGCGGCTGGCCAGCAGTCCAGCGTGAACCCATCGTTCACGGCCGAGCAGGCCGGGGCGGGTCGAACGGTATTTCAGACCAACTGCGCCACGTGTCATGGCGGCGATCTGTCAGGTGGGCCGTACGCCCCCCCGTTGGCCGGTCGCGGCTTCGTCGACGTGTGGAGTAAGCGTTCCATCCGCGATTTGATCGAGTCGATTCGAACCATGCCGCCAGCCAACCCGCGCATGTTCGACGACGAGGCACGTCTCAATCTGGCCGCGTATGTTCTGCAGGCGAATGGCATTGCGGCTGGTACGGGTCGCCTGACGCTGACGGCGGCCGACACGCTTGCGTCGCTCAGGACGAGTCGACCAGCGATCGCCGCCGCGACCCCTTCGACTGAAACGCCAAACGTGCCGCCCCCCTGCGCAGATGTTGGACAGTCTCAGACTGCGCCCAACATACGGGGGCGGGTGGCAGGCGCGTCGGGGAACGACTGGCCGGTGTACGGAGGCTCGGCGACGAACCAGCGCTACTCGACGCTCTCGGCGATCACATCGAGCAATGTCCAATCGCTCGCGGGCGCCTGGGCGACGCAGCTTCCGGGCCGGACCAACCAGACAGGGCTCACGATGTCGAACGGCCTGATTTTCGTACCGACCGCCAACTGCAAGGTGGTCGCGCTGAACGCGAAGACGGGCGAGATCGTGTGGGAATTCGCGCTGCCGGAGCGGCCCGCGCGGCGCGGCGTCGCTGTCGGGAACGATGTCGGTCTCGTGTTCGCGGTCGGGAGCACCGGTTCGATTACCGCCATCAACGCGGAGACCGGCAGAAGCATGTGGACCCACTCGCTGGCGCCCGATCCCGCTCACGGCCGACCGGCGAACATCACATCGGCGCCGACCTATGCCAGGGGTGTGCTGCTCGTGCCGATCTCGGGCGGCGACAGCGGGCGGCGAGGAGGCGTCAGTGCCCTCGACGCCGTCACGGGCAAGGAGATCTGGCGTTTCTACGTCGTTCCGCGGCCCGGTGAACGCGGGTCGGAGACGTGGCCTGACAATGACATGTGGCGGGCCGGTGGCGGGGCCGTCTGGAGCCCTCCCGCAGTCGATCCTGAGCTTGGGCTCGTCTACTTCGGCACCGGAAACCCCAACGGCAATCCCGACGGCCTCCTGGGACAGCATCCAACGAAGCATCCGGGTCCGCACCCATCGCACGCAGGGGACTTGCGCCCGGGCACGGCGCTCTTTACGGCGTCGGTGGTGGCGCTCGATCTCAAGACGGGCGCCTATCGGTGGCACTTCCAATTGACGCACCACGACATCTTCGACATGGACGTGGTCACGCCGGTCGTTCTCTATGACACGACCGTGAATGGACGGGCGCGGAGAGGGATTGCCGTGTTGCGAACCGACGGGTACCTCTTCCTGCTGGATCGTGTCGATGGATCACCGCTGCTGCCGATTGAAGAGCGCCCCGTCCCGCAGGATCCGTATCAGGTGACGTTCCCCACGCAGCCGTTTCCCGTCGGCGGCGACCAGGTGGTCCCCAACTGCGTCGAGCCGTGGCTCATGCCGCCGGGATTCAAGAGCGGCTGCTATTTCGATCCGCTCAATCAGCCGAACCTGATGGTGCCGTACATCGGCACGCGCCAGGCCCCGATGGCCTACAGCCGGGACACGGGATACTTCTACATGGCGGCCTCGGTGAACCCGTTCTGGGCGACGAGGTTTGGCATCGGCATCAGCGAACCGGGCCAGCGGTCGTACGGGTTGATTTCGGCCCTTGACTCGCGCACCAACAAGATCGCATGGCAACAGCGGTCGTCGTACCCACTGGGGCATGGCGGCGGCATATTGGCGACGGCGGGCGGCCTGGTCTTTCACGGCGACGCGGACGGAAACGTCCGGGCGCTTGACGCCCGGACGGGAGAACCCCGCTGGCAGTTCCAAATCGGCGTCGGCGCCGCCTCCGCGCCGTTTATCACGTACGAGCTGGACGGCGAACAGTACGTGGCCCTTGCACCGAGTGGCGGCGCGTCGCTGCAAGGCGGAATAGGAAGCGCGCAGACGCCCGGCGATGCAGTGTGGGCGTTCAAGCTCGGAGGCCGGCTGCAGCCGCCGGCTGCGCCATCGCTGCCGCCGCTGGTAGTGACGTGGGAGGGTCGCGGCGTGGCCGCCAGGACGAACCAGATCGTCATCGATTTCGCGGAACGGGACAAGGACGCCATCAGGCCGCCGGGATTTCGAATCGACGACTACGAGACCTTCGAGCCGCGCCGCGTCGAGGTCTCG
>CAZCEL010000139.1:0-9951 GCA_964497175.1 uncultured Bifidobacteriaceae bacterium | reverse complement strand
TCGATCTCGATCGCACGTTCGATCTGCAGGAACAGTTCCGGTACGTCGACGTGATCTTCGAGCGTGTCTTCCTGTCGTCGGCAGACGCGGGTTCGACCGTCGTCCGCGCGGAGCCGCTCGTGTCGCGGGGGGCGTAGAGAAAGTCAGGAAGGCAGGATGAGGGCTCGAGTGTTCGTCACACTGAAGCCGTCGGTGTTCGATCCTCAGGGCAGGACGATCACCGACGCCCTGCAGTCGCTGGGCTACACGGGCGTGGCCGGTGTCCGACAAGGCAAATACTTCGAGCTCGACCTGGCGACGACGGAAGCGGAGCAGGCCGAAGCGCTGGCAGCCGAAGTGGCCGACAGGCTCCTGGCCAATCCCGTGATTGAGAGCTACCGCATCGAGGTCGACCATGGCGCTGGCTGAGGGGCAGCGCAAAGCGCTGCGAGAATCGACCTGGACACGCGATCAAAGGAGCGCCCGTGAAGTTCGCGGTGATCGTCTTCCCCGGTTCCAACTGTGATCAGGACGCGTATCACGCCGTGCAGGATGTGCTTGGCCAACAGGCCGTGTACGTCTGGCACAAGGACACCAATCTGAGGCAGGCCGATGTGGTGATTCTCCCCGGAGGCTTTGCCCACGGCGACTACCTCCGTACCGGCGCGATGGCGCGCTTCTCCCCCATCATGCGGGAGGTGGCCGCGTTTGCCGCCGCCGGCGGCCCGGTGCTGGGTATCTGCAACGGGTTCCAGGTCCTGCTCGAGGCCGGGCTGCTTCCGGGGGCGATGCTGAGGAATCGCGGGCTCAAGTTCCTCTGCCAGCACGTCCACGTTCGCGTCGAGGAAACAGATACGCCTTTCACGTTCGCCTGTCACAAACGACAGGTGCTGCGGATACCCATCGCGCACGGCGAGGGCAACTATTTCGCCAGTCCTGACGTCATCACCCGACTCGAACAAGACCGGCAGGTCATCTTCCGGTACACGACCGCGGCGGGCGAGATGACCGAGGAGGCCAACCCAAACGGCTCCATCGCGGCGATTGCCGGCATCTGCAACGAGAGCCGCAACGTCGTCGGCCTGATGCCCCACCCCGAGCGCGCCTGTGAGGCTGTGCTCGGAAGCGTCGATGGACTCGCGATCTTTCAGTCCGTCGTGGCCGCACTCGAGCACCGGGCCTCCGGCGGCTCGAGAGGTCCCGTCCTGCAGGCGGTGTCGTGAACGCTGGACGTCCGGCGACCGGGACGATGGACCGCGCGATCATCGAGCAGCACGGCCTCAGCGACGACGAGTACGAGGCCATCGTGCGGCTGCTTGGCCGCGAGCCCAACCTGACCGAGCTCGGAATCTTCTCCGTCATGTGGTCCGAGCACTGCAGCTACAAGAGCTCCCGTGTCCACCTCAAGACGCTGCCGACCGACGGACCCCGGGTGCTTCAGGGCCCCGGTGAGAATGCCGGTGCCGTCGACATCGGCGACGGACTCGCCGCGGTCTTCAAGATCGAATCCCACAACCACCCGTCCTTCATCGAGCCGTATCAGGGCGCGGCGACAGGTGTGGGCGGAATCATCCGCGACATCTTCACGATGGGGGCGCGCCCGATTGCTCTGATGAACTCGCTGCGCTTCGGCGAGCTGGACGGGCCAGGTACCGCCAGGCTCCTCGAAGGCGTCGTCGCCGGAATCGCCGGCTATGGCAACAGCATCGGCATTCCGACCGTCGGCGGCGAGATCGCATTCGAGCCGTCGTACTCCGGGAACCCGCTCGTCAACGTCTTCTGTCTCGGCATTGCCGGGTCGGCCTCTCTCGTCAAGGGTGCGGCGTCTGGCGTCGGCAACGCGGTTTACTACGTCGGTGCCAAGACCGGCCGCGACGGCATCCACGGCGCCACGATGGCCTCGGCCGAATTCGACGACAAGTCATCGGAAAAGCGCCCGGCCGTGCAGGTTGGCGACCCCTTTATGGAGAAGCTTCTGCTCGAGGCCTGTCTCGAGGTGATACAGACCGGCGCGCTCGTGGGTATCCAGGACATGGGGGCCGCCGGCCTGACCTGCTCGACGACGGAGATGGGATCGCGGGGAGGGTCGGGAATCGCCATCGAGGTCTCACTCGTCCCTCAGCGCGAAACCGGCATGACGCCGTACGAGATCATGCTGTCGGAATCCCAGGAACGCATGCTGCTGGTCGTCAAGCGCGGATGCGAATCCGAGGTCGAGCGGATCTTCGACAAGTGGGATTTGCACGCCGTGCCGATTGGTGAGGTGACCGGCGACGGCATGCTCTCTGTCCGCCACAGGGGCCACATCGTCGCCCAGATTCCCAACAGAGCCTTGACCGACGAGGCGCCCGTGTACCGGCGTCCGATGGAACGTCCCGCCTATCTCGACCAGGCGCAGATCCTCGACGTGTCGCTGCTGTCCGGAAGCGCTCAGACTGCCAGTCCCAACGATGCCCTCCTCATGCTTCTCGGCTCGCCGACGATAGCGAGCAAGCAGTGGGTGTACCGCCAGTACGATCACATGGTGCAGACCAACACGGTGAACCTGCCTGGGAGTGGGGCCGCTGTTGTACGGATCAAAGGCACCAGTCGTGCGCTGGCGATGTCGCTCGACGGCAACGGACGGTACTGTTACCTGGATCCCCGGCGTGGAGCGATGCTCGCGGTTGCCGAAGCCGCGCGGAACGTCGCGTGCGCAGGCGCGAGACCGATAGGCGCGACCAACTGCCTCAACTTCGGCAATCCCGAGCGGCCTGCGATCATGTGGCAGTTCGCCCAGGCCGTCGACGGCCTGGGCGAGGCCTGTCGCGTCCTCGGCGTGCCGATCACCGGAGGGAACGTCAGTCTGTACAACGAGACGGACGGGCGGGCGATCTATCCGACGCCGGTCGTCGGCGTCGTGGGCCTGATCGAGCCGAGCGATCGGGTTCTGACCGGACGCTTTCAGGAGTCTGGCGACGTCATCGTTCTGCTTGGCGACTCGCGCGGTGAGCTGGGTGGCAGCGAGTACGTGAAGCGCGTCCACGGAATGGTCCGCGGCATGCCGCCCCAAATCGATCTGCGGGCCGAGCGGGCGCTGCAGGATCTGATCGTCGCACTGGCTTCCGAGCGGCTGGTTCGCTCCGCCACTGACTGCTCAGATGGTGGTGTGGCGGTTGCACTGGCGGAGTGCAGCTTCGGCGCTGGCGGCATGGGCGCCGAGATGTCGCTGGCCCCGGCCGATGTCTCGGAGGACGCCGCCCTGAACGTCGCCGCGGTGCTGTTTGGCGAGTCGGCTTCGCGTATTCTGGTCTCGGTGACGCCGGACTGCCTCACGGAAGTCCTGCAGCGTGCCGCACTGGCCGGCGTGCCTGCGACAGTTGTCGGCGAAACCGGAGGCAACCGACTGCGGCTGGCCGTAGGCGGTCGTGTTGCAGTCGACCTCGCCATCGACGAGGCCGAGCGCCAGTGGGCGACCTCTATTGCGCGGCGATTCGGGAGAAGAGCGGCCTGAAGATGCACGACAAGCTCAAGGAGGAGTGCGGCGTCTTTGGCATCTTCGGTCACCCCGAAGCCGCCAACATGACGTACCTCGGTCTGTACGCGCTGCAGCACCGCGGTCAGGAGAGCGCCGGCATCGCGGCATCGAATCTGAAGGATGTCGTCGTGTCGAAGGCCATGGGCTACGTGGCGGACACCTTCAGCGGCGAAACGCTGTCGGCCCTGCAGGGTTCGGTAGCCATTGGCCACGTCAGGTACTCCACGGCGGGTGAAAGCAAGCTTGCGAATGCTCAACCGATCCTCATCGACTGCGCGCACGGCCAGGTTGCCATCTGTCACAACGGGAATCTCGTGAACGCGCGCGAGTTGCGGGACCAGTTGGTGCGGCAGGGATCGATTTTTCAGTCGAGCACCGACACCGAGGTCGTGCTGCACCTGTATGCCAGGTCGAGGGCCGGCAGCGTCGAGGATGCGATCGTGGAGTCGGTCTCGCAGGTGCAGGGAGCCTTCTCGTTTCTGCTGCTCACGAAGGACAGCCTCGTGGCGGTGCGGGACCCCCACGGATTCCGACCGCTGGCGCTGGGTCGGCTGGACGAGGCATTTGTGGTGTGTTCTGAGACGTGCGCGATGGATCTGATTGGCGCGACCTACATCCGCGAGATCGAGCCGGGCGAAGTCCTCGTGATCAGCGACAGCGGGCTGCGCTCGATCAAGCCGTTTGGGCCGGCGCCCCTGGCCCACTGCGTATTCGAGCACGTCTATTTCGCGAGGCCCGACAGCTACGTGTTTGGCATGAGCGTGAACGAAGTCCGCACGAATCTGGGACGGATTCTTGCGAGGGAGCAGCGGATCGATGGTGATGTCGTCGTCCCCGTGCCGGACTCGGGCGTATGCGCCGCCATGGGCTATGCGGACGAGGCTGGCATCCCTCTTCGAATGGGTCTGATTCGCAATCACTACGTGGGCCGCACGTTCATCCAGCCCCAGTCCTCGATACGGCATTTCGGTGTCAAGGTGAAGCTGAACCCGGTCCGGAGCATTCTCGAGGGCAAGCGTGTCGTGCTTGTAGACGACTCGATCGTCCGCGGCACGACGAGCCGGAAGATCGTCCGCATGGTTCGTGCCGCGGGCGCCCGGGAGGTCCACGTCCGCATCAGCTGCCCGCCGACGATTTCACCGTGCTACTACGGCGTCGATACGCCGCAGCGCGCCGAGCTGATTGCCGCGACCCACTCGGTCGAGGGGATCCGCGACTTTCTGGAGGCCGACACGCTCGGGTACTTGAGCCTGCAGGGCCTGTTGACGGCGGTGGGCTCCCGCAGCGGGAGCTTCTGCCGCTCGTGCTATACCGGCGTGTATCCGGTCGAGTCTCCGCGCGACGAACAGGGGTACCTGCAGCTCGCGCTGAAGCTCGACAAGGAATCCGTCTCGCAGCGATGACAGAGCGCCGCTGGAGCATTCGCGCGAGGTCCGCCGTGGCTGTGCGAGCACCGGGCCGGCTCGCGTTCATGTGTACTGTGGCCATCTGTGGTCTGCTGGCTGGCGAGACATCTGCCCGGCAGGAACCGCCTGGGCCGCAGCCGGTGTCCGCCGAGCAGCTCAAGGCGGCCATCGACCGGCTTGGCGATCTCGACTACTCCGTTCGCACCAACGCCTCCCGGACCATTCGCCGCACGTCCGGAGCCCAGGCCGTCCCCGCACTCCTCGGCGCAGTTGCCGATCACGTCGATGGGTACGTGCGGTACCGCGCTCTGGTGCTATTGACCGGCTTTGGCGATCCGAGGACGCGGGACGCCATGCGGGAGTCGCTGTCGAGTCCCAACGACCGGCTGCGAACGGTCGCCTACGGCTTCTTCGAGCACAACCCCGATCCTGCAATGATTCCAGAGCTGCTGGCCGCGCTCGAGCGCGAGACCGCCGAGTTTGTCAGGCCGGCGCTTGTCCGCGCCATGGCGGCGCTCGGTGACGAGGCGCGCGTGCGCCAGGCGCTCGTCCGCGAGACCGGCCGCGGGCAGGATTTCTTCCGCAGCGCGGCGATCGAGGCGCTGGGAGACCATAGAGCCCGGTACGCATACGACGCCCTCGCCGCGGTGGCCAAGCTCGACGGTCCGCTTCTTGACGATGCCGCCGTCGCGCTCGGCAAGATCGGCGACACACGGGCGCTCGAGACGCTGGCGATCCTGCAGCGCAGCGCGCCACGCACGGCGCAGCCGTACGTAGCGGCGGCGATCTGCCTGCTTGGAGTCAACTGTGAGTCGCACGAGCACTACATTGTCGAAACGCTGAAGTTCGCCGATCAGAACATCGGATTCCAGGCGCTACTGCGCGCGGCGGCCTCCAGCCTGGGTACGCTCGGCGTCGCCGGTCGCGCGTCTGCCGCCGAGGCGCTGTTCGAGGTGGGGATTCCTTCTCGTGATCCCACTCGCTCGCCGATCGCGCTGGCGCTGGCGACAATCGCACTCCGGAACACACGTCTTCTCCTGTCCGGCCTCGAGCGACGCGCCAGAGGTGCGGAGGCGATCGCGCTCCTCGGGGAAGGATTTGACATGTTGGAGGAGGACTTCGACAAGGA
Organism: uncultured Bifidobacteriaceae bacterium; assembly: GCA_964497175.1. GTDB lineage: Bacteria > Acidobacteriota > Vicinamibacteria > Vicinamibacterales > CAVVIG01 > CAZCEL01. Next base: position 3,920 of record CAZCEL010000139.1, on the reverse strand, counting down.
GCGGTTCTTCGCGCTGGTCCGCCGCACGTACTGGGAATCCCCACAAGGATCGCCCACCCGGGACCTGATGCAGACCCTGATCGGCAAGCTGGATTTCTGACACCGATGGATTACCGGGAGTCCGGCGTTAACATCGACGCCGGCAACGAGACCGTTCGCCGGATCCGGGTACTGGCCCGCGCCACCTTCACACCTGGTGTATTGTCGGACGTCGGCTCGTTCGGCGGTCTGTTCAGGCTCGATCGCGACGCCTTTGCGGATCCCGTGCTCGTTTCGAGCGCTGATGGCGTCGGCACGAAGCTCAAGGTCGCCTTCTTGACGGGCCGTCACGACACGGTCGGCGCCGACCTGGTCAACCACTGTGTCAACGACATTCTGGTGCAGGGCGCAGAGCCCCTCTTCTTCCTCGACTACCTGGCCACGGGGCGGCTGTCGCCTGATATCGCCGAGCGGCTGATTGCCGGCGTCGCGCGTGCATGCCGGCAGAACGGCTGCGCGCTCATCGGCGGCGAAACGGCAGAAATGCCTGGCTTCTACGCGGATGGCGAGTACGACATTGCCGGCTTTATCGTCGGCATCGTCGATCGATCGCGGATCGTCGACGGCCAGGCGATCCGGCCGGGTGACTCCCTGATCGGGCTGCCATCGGCGGGGCTGCACACGAATGGCTATTCACTGGCGAGGCGTGTGCTCTTCGAGATGAACCATCTGTCGCCCGACTGGGTGAGTCCCGAACTGGGCACCACCGTCGCAGACGCCCTCCTCGCTCCGCATCGTGCGTACCTGCGGGTCGTTCGGCCCTTGTTGGACGCTGCAGTGGTCAAGGGCTTGGCGCATATTACGGGCGGAGGGATCACCGAGAATCTGCCGCGCATCCTGCCCGACGGGTGTGGCGCGGTCGTGCATCCAGGAACCTGGAGCGTCCCGCCGCTGTTTGCGCTGCTGCAGAAGCTCGGGGCCATTCCGACGCCCGAGATGTTCCGCGTGTTCAATATGGGCATCGGTCTCATCGCCGCCTGCGAGGCCGACCGCGCTCAGGACGTGCTGAGCCTTCTTTCCGGCGCCGGCGAACGTGAGGCGAGAATCATCGGCCACGTGAGTGCCGGCGAGCGAACGGTCCGGTACAGCTGATGTGGACACGGCCGTAGAGGACGGGCACCGTGGAGGCCTCCGGCGTGTCCGCCACACCCCGCCTCGCTGTTCTGATCTCAGGGCGCGGGAGCAATCTTCAGTCGATTATCGACACCGTCGATGCCGGTGCGCTCCAGGCGACCGTCGCTGTCGTCGTCTCAAACAGAGCAGATGCTGCGGGCCTTCTCCGTGCGCGCCAAGCCGGGATTGAAGCGCTGTTTCTCGATCCCCGGGGCGCGTCCGATCGCGTCGCTTACGATCGCGCGATTGCGGAGGAACTGGCCCGGCGGCGGATCGATCTGGTCTGTCTCGCAGGCTTCATGCGCCTGATCGGCGCGCCACTGCTCGATGCGTTCCCGGACCGTATCCTCAACATTCATCCCTCGCTGCTCCCCGCGTTTCCCGGTCTCGATGCGCAGCGGCGGGCCCTCGAGTACGGTGTGAAGGTGACGGGTGCCACCGTCCACCTTGTGACTCGGGAACTCGACGGCGGGCCAATCGTGCTCCAGGCCCCCGTTCAGGTGTTCGACGATGACACAGTCGAATCAGTCTCGGCACGGATTCTCGTCGAGGAGCATCGAATCTATCCGGACGCAATCCGGTTGGTCCTGTCAGGCCGGTGGACCCTGACCGGGCGGCGTCTGGTGCAGCGAGGCTGAGCGGCGTTCGGTCTGGAGGTCCCGAGCTCGAGATTCGGCAGACATCGTTCGGTCGGGGCGTCAGATCGTCGCCCGCTGCGCGTCAGTCGAGGCGGTCGTACCAGCGTCAGCGGCCGCCAGCGTCAGGATCGACACTTCCGGCGGGCAGTTGATCCGTACCGGGACGTACACTGTGCCGACGCCCCGGCTCACGAAGATGGTCGTTTTGCCGCGTCTGCCCAGCCCATCGACCACTGGGAACTTCCGGGCTGCCACGGCGCCGGCCACCGGCAGCACGACTTGTCCGCCGTGGGTATGGCCCGACAACACCAGCGGAATCTCCAGCGCAGCCGCCTCGGCGAGCCGGCGCGGGTCATGTGCCAGTAGAATGACCGTGCCTGCGGCGCCTCGCACGACAGAGGCGATGTCAGCGGCACGTCGCGTCCAGAACCGGACACCGACCAGATCCAGCGTCTCCCCTCGAATCGCGATCCGCGTTCTGGCATCCCGCAGCATCTGAACTCCCTGTCGGGCGAGAGCCGCAGGCATGTCGTGGTCGTCGTCATGATTGCCGAGAATGCCGAAGACGCCGTGAGGAGCTGACAGACCCGACAGCGCCTCGGCGGACGGCCCGACGAACTGGCGATCGCCCCACGTGACGTAATCGCCGCCGAGCACGATGAGATCCGGCTGTGCGGCGAGCAGCAGCTCCACGGCGGCTCTCACGGCGTCGGCCGACACCCATCGGCTGCGGTGAACATCCGTGAGCAGTCCGATCCGGAGGCCCGCCAGAACCTGGGGCAGCCCTGCGACCGCAACGCTGGTGTTGGTGAGCTCGATCGCGTGGCGCCCGCGCGCGTAGCCGAACACGCCGCCGCCGGCCACGAGGCCGAACCCTGATGCGGCGAGCGCCTTGAGCGCCGTGCGACGAGTGATCGTCCCTCGGCTTTGCTCGGGACGATCTTGAGCTCGTCGAAGGATCGCCATCGACTGATATAGTAAATCGCAATCGGCGATGAACCTGTTCGAGGAGTTCACGTGGCGCGGGATGGTGTACGACGCCACTGAAGGACTGGCCGATCTGCTGGCCAAGGAGAGGGTGACTGCCTACGTTGGATTCGATCCGACGGCGGCCAGTCTGCATGTCGGCTCGCTGCTGCCGGCGATGGCGCTGGCACGGCTGCAGCGTTTCGGGCACACGCCAATTGCGATCGTCGGAGGCGGCACGGGACTCATCGGGGACCCCAGCGGCAAGGCGATCGAGCGCGCACTTCTGTCTCAGGACGAGATCGCGGCAAATCTGGCCGGAATCCGCCGGCAGCTCGAACGATTCCTCGACTTCGGGGCGACCTCCCACGCGGCTCGTGTGGTCGACAACGCCGAGTGGCTAGGAAGGATCGACTTGTTGTCCTTCCTGCGGGACGCCGGAAAGCACTTCACGGTCAACTACATGCTGCAGAAGGAATCGGTCAACCGCCGCCTCGAAAGCCAGGACGGGATTTCCTTCACCGAGTTCAGCTATCTCCTGCTCCAGGCCTACGACTTTCTGCAGCTGTTCGATCGGTACGGATGCGTGCTCCAGCTGGGCGGCAGTGACCAGTGGGGCAACATCACGGCCGGCATCGACCTTATCCGGAAGCTGCGTGCAAAGAGGGCGCATGGACTGGTGATGCCTCTCGTGACAGCCGCGTCCGGCGTCAAGTTTGGAAAGACCGAAGAAGGCGCCGTCTGGCTCGACGCCGCCCGCACGTCTCCGTTCCGCTTCTACCAGTTCTGGCTGAACGTGGATGATCGCGATGTCGTGGCCTACCTGAAGTACTTCACGTTCCTGGAACCGGCCACCGTCGCAGAGCTCCAGGCTTCGGTTGTCGCGGCGCCCGAGAAGCGCGAGGCGCAGCGTGCCCTGGCCCGCGAGGTCACCACGCTGGTGCACGGCAGCGATCAGGTCGGGCGCGTGGAGCACGCCGCCAGTTTGCTCTTCGGCGAAGACATCACCGCCCTGCCGGTCGACGATGTGCTGGCCCGCATCAACCCTTCGACTCGAGCCCCGGCTTTGGCCGGGGGCTCTCGCTCAGGATTCCGCCCCGCGGGCGAGGGAGAAGGAGCCGCGGGCTTGCCCGCGGGGCTCCACGAGCCGGTGTTGTTTGTGGG
>CAZCEL010000138.1:0-10102 GCA_964497175.1 uncultured Bifidobacteriaceae bacterium | reverse complement strand
GGCGAATAACGATCTCCGTCGGGATTCATTCGAATGTGACAAAGTACTACTAAGACGTGGGCCGCACGGCAGTCCAAGTCGGCGTAGACTGTCGCTCGATACCCCGAGTGAAGAGCTGGCGGCTTACCGCCGAAGGAGTCGACATGGCTGGAGCAAAGCTCATGGTCTGCTATCCCCACCCGAAAGATGCAGCGGCCTTCGAAAAGGCGTATGCCGAGGAGCACATCCCGATGGCCGCTCCGATCCTGGCCGGCGCCGGCGCTGAGAAAGCGGTCCTGACGAGGCTGTCCGATTCGCCGCTGGGCAAGCCGCACTTCTACCGGATCGCCGAGATCCACTTCCCGTCGGCCGAGCGGCTGAACCAGGCGCTGGCGTCTCCCGACGTACAGAAGGCCGTCGCCGACGCCAACCGCATCTCCACCGGCGGCACGGTGGTGGCCATGATCAGCGGCGAAGACCAGACCGTGACGTTCTGAGGCTTGCCGATCGGATGGCGCTCATGGATCGCCGTGCGCGTATCATCTCCCTTCAGTTGGTCGACGAACGAGGAGAACAGCCTCATGACATGTCGACGGTATCTCCATCTGAGTGGACTCCTAGTGGTGCTCGTCGTGATCTTCAGCCAATGGCTGTGGACGGCCGCAGCGCAGCGGGGCAGCCCGTCACCTGAATTCAGAGTCGATCCGTTCTGGCCCAAGCCCTTGCCGAGCGTCAAGGACGAGACCGGCCTGTCGCACCAGTGGGTGACGGGCGAGCCGGGCGCGACGTGCATCGACTCGCAGGATCACGTCATTACCGTCAACAGGGGATTTCTGAGAGGCGGCCTGCTGGGGCAGGAAGGCGCCTCGTCGATTCCCGCTCCGCCCATCATCGAGTTCGACCCCGAGGGGCGCATCGTCCACAGCTGGGGCGATGCCACGCTTACGCCGGAAGGCACCACCGCTGTCCTGCCCAACGGCATTCACGGCTGCTTTGTGGACCACGAAAACAACATCTGGTTGGCAGGGAACGCAGACGGCATCGTCCAGAAATGGACTCACGACGGCACGAAGATGCTGCTGCAGATCGGCACCAAAGGCGTGTGCGACGGTCCGGCGACTCCGGGTCGGCCGTATCCGTCCTGCGGCGAACCCGGGAACAACACCAGCCAGACGCTCCTGAACAATCCCGCCGACATCGCCGTGGATTCCAACCCGGATCCGGTCACCGGTGAACGCGGGTCGGCGTATATCGCGGATGGGTACGGCAACCACCGCATCGTCGTCTTCAACAGCCAGGGGAAATATCTGCGCCAGTGGGGTTCAGCAGGCAGCGGTCCCGGGCAGTTCGTGCCAAAGGGCGGAGGGCATCCTCACTGTGTGGTGCTCGGCAACGACGGGCTCGTCTACGCGTGCGATCGGGGCAATAATCGCATCCAGGTCTTCGACAGGACGGGCAACCTGCGGAGAATCATCGCCGTCGATCCTCCGGACCAGATGAAGTCCACCAATCGCGTCTGCGACCTCGTCTTCTCGCCCGACGACAAGCAGACGTTCATTTACATCACCGATCTGGGAAGCGCCCGCATCTGGATCGTGGAACGCGAGAGCGGCAGGCTCGTCGGCGGCGTCGGACGAGCCGGGCACATGGCGGGAGAACTGACGTTTCCGCACACGGTGGTGGCCGACTCCAGAGGCAATCTGTACGTGTCGGAAACCATTGGCGGCCGGCGCAGTCAGAAGTTCCTGAGAGTGCGCGGGTAGCTGGACGACGCTTCGCCACTCGAGTGTCCAGCTGACCCTGCACTCCCACTCGTCGCTTGCAGCGGCGATATACTCGCGCTTCAGGGAGGTCGACGATGAAGAGCTTGTTCATGGCGAGGCGTTCTCCCTTGTCGTTCGTATCGATGATGGCGATCGGGTTCATCGCCGTCGGCAGCGCCCAACAGCCGGGAGTGAGAGGAGACGGCCCGGACACGCTGGCAGACACGCCGCAAATTCTGGGCAGCCCTGGACAGCGTTTTCGCGTGGTCCCGATTAAGGGCTTCTTTCGTCCGTCCGCAGTCGCGTTTTTGCCGAACGGTGACATCCTCGTCGCCGAGCGGTCAGGCGCCCTGCGCATCATCCACGACGGCGTGCTCGATCCGCAGCCGATCGGCAACATGCCCACCGTGGTCAGAGGCCCCGCCCGCAGGTTTGGCTTGTGGGACGTGGCCGTGCACCCACGTTTTTCGGAGAACAGGCTGATCTACTTCACGTACTTGAAGCCAGACCCGACCGACACCGCTGGACTCCAGGGAGGAAACAGTCAGGATCAGGTGGGAACGCTGGTGCTGGGTCGCGGCCGGTTCGATGGCGGCCACTCCCTGACCGACGTCAAGGATGTCTTCGTGTCGAATGCCAGGACGAACGGCTTCAGCGTCGCGCGGCTGCTGTTCGCCCCTGACGGCAAGATCTTCATGTCCATCGGCATGCCGCTGCGTGACAAGGCGCACGGCGGCGCCAATCGCGTGGGGACGGCAGAACAATCACAGGAGCCGGGCAGCCACGCCGGCAAGATCCTGCGGCTGAATGACGATGGGACCGCTCCGTCGGACAATCCCTTCGTCGGCAAGCCCGGCTATCAGCCGGAGATCTATGCGCTCGGGTTTCGCGATCCGCTGGGCATGACCGTTCATCCCCAGACGGGCGAGCTGTGGGAGGTCGAGCACGGTCCGCAGGGTGGTGACGAGCTCAACATTGTCAGGGCGGGCAGGAACTACGGCTGGCCGGTCGTTTCGTACGGCCGGGCGTACACGGGCGAGCTGACACGCGGAACCGGCGGTACGGGGCCGGAGCGTGAGGAGCCGACCGCGCCGGGCATGGAGCAGCCGTTCCTCTTCTGGGTTCCCGTTATCGCGCCCGGCGGCATGGTCCTCTATACAGGCGATCGGTTTCCGGCATGGAAGGGGAATCTGTTGATTGGGGGGATGGGCAGCATGCAGCTGCACCACGTCATCATGAATCAGCGGGGATTGCCGGTGCGGCGCGAAGCACTGATGACCGAACTGAAGCAGCGTATCCGGGACGTCAAGCAGGGACCCGATGGGCTCTTGTACCTAACGACAGATCACGAGGCAGGGGCCGTGTTGAGGGTGGAACCCGTCGCCGACGCGGCGAAATGAGCGGCCCTGCGCTTCGGCGCCAGGGATAGACCTCGGGCCGCCCGCCCACACAACGCCTGGCCGTTCCTCATGTCCCGGCTGAATGTACCAGATGCGATCGAGCGATGTCTCCGCCACACACCGCACCGAGGGTTCAACGACGGCCGGCCCCCAGGTGTTGCCGCCGTCACGGCTGACGTGCAGATGCGGTCCGAACCACAACGTATGCACGGCCGCGTACACATAAGCCGGATCGCGCCGATCCTCGACGATGTAGTTCACTTCGTTGCTCTCGCAGAACACCCGGCTCGCGCGCTCCATCAGCTGATCGAGCGGCAGCTCGAGGGAGACGGACTGGCTGCGGCCGCAGCTGATCATCCCAGCTGGACCTCTGAGAGCGCGCAGCGCGCGTGGCCCGAGGCATTCCGATCGATTCTGCTCGATCGCAGCGCCACCGTCAGTCGAACGTTGACCTCAGGGTCGTACCAGTCGGTGCAAGAATGAGGTTGGAGGATGGCAGTGGGAACTGAAATAGGTGCGGTGAGCTCGTTGTGGCGGTACCCTGTCAAGTCGATGACGGGCGAGGAGCTGGACGCCGCCGCGGTGACTGCGCGTGGATTGCTCGGCGATCGGGCTTTCGCCCTGGTGGATCGCGCGGACGGCAAGGTCGCCGCCGCCAAGAATCCTCGGGTCTGGCCGAACCTGTTCGATTTCCGCGCCGCTTTCATCGATCCCGGTCGCGCCGGTAGCGCAGGGCGCGTCCGTCCGCATGACCCTGTCCGATGGAACCGCGCTGAGCGGTACCCGTGGCGATCATCACCGGATCCTCTCGCACGCACTCGGTCGGGAGGTGACGCTGGACGCAGTTGCGCGTGGCGACGAGGAGGCCACAACGTCCGGCTCGACCGCCCGCGCAGCCACTGCTGAAGAGTACTGGCCCGACATGGACGGCCTCGATTTCCGCGACAGGGTCACCGATTTCCTGCTGCCGGCGGGAACGTTCCTCGATTGTGCCGCCGTTCATCTGCTGACGACCGCGGCGCTGGACCGCCCCGGCGCGCTCCACCCGCGAGGCCGATTCGACGTTCCGCGATTTCGACCAAACATCGTCGTGCGGGCCGCTGCTGGCGAGAGCGGCTTCATCGAGAACGGCTGGGTCGGCCGGACGCTCGCCATCGGCGATGAGGTTTGCCTCACCATCACGGGGCCGTGCGGGCGGTGTGTGATGACGACGCTGCCGCAGGCGGGTCTTCCGAAGGATCCGGACATCCTGCGCACGGCGGCCCAGCACAACAAGGTCCAGGTCGGGGTGTACGCGGCCGTCGCACGGGGCGGCACGATTCGCCGCGGTGATTCTGTCAGACTGGCCGTGTAAACGACCGGGCGCCGTCACTGGAAGCGGGAGGGTGATCGCGTCCAGGGTCATCGGAGGGTAGACGTCATGAGGTTCCTGTTCGCTCTTGTCATCAGCCCGATCCTCGCGCTCGGCATCGCGGAGGCCGGCGGCGGCCGAAGCGTTTTGTTTGTCGGCAACAGCTTCACGTACGGACACGGCTCGGCGGTGCGCTTCTACCGGGCCGACACCGTCACAGACCTCAACAGCGAGGGCGTCGGGGGCGTGCCTGCCCTCTTCAAGTCGTTCACCGCGCAGGCGGGCCTTCACTATGACGTGTTCCTCGAGACGCGGGCCGGCAGCGGGCTGGACTTTCATCTCGAGAACAAGCTGGGCGTGATCGGCGGACGTCCCTGGGACGTGGTCGTGATGCACGGCCAGAGCACGCTGGACTTCGACAAGCCAGGGGACCCGAGGAAGCTGGTGGCCACCTCTCGACAACTGTCCGAGTTCCTGCGTGCCCGCAATCCCGGCGTGGAGATCCATTTGCTGGCGACCTGGTCGCGTGCCGACCAGACGTATCCGCCGAAAGGCGCGTGGTTTGGCAAGCCGATCGAGGCGATGGCTCGCGACGTGCGGGCCGCCTACGACAAGGCGGCGGTGGCCTCCGCCGCAAAGTCGGTCATCCCGGTCGGCGAGGCCTGGACGCGCGCGATGCAGGCGGGCGTGGCGGATGGAAATCCTTACGACGGCATCGAGCCGGGCAAGCTCAATCTCTGGACCTACGATCACTACCACGCGAGCGCGCACGGGTCCTACCTCGAGGCGCTCGTGACCTTCGGCCGCCTCGCTGGACGCGATCCGCGCTCGCTCGGCGACCACGAGTGTTCAGGATTCGAGCTGGGGCTGTCCCGGCAGGAGGTCAGCGCGCTGCAGCAGGTCGCCTTCGACCAGCTGGCGAGTGCGGGCCATGTGGCGCCCGCACCGCTGACGCTGCCCCGGCCGGCCACTCCCGAGCGCTGCACGCACGGGCGGTGAGGCCGCATTGTTCCCTGGGCTGTGCCAGTCTTGGGCATGACCAGGCGGCATCGGCAGGTGGTCTGCGCGGTCCTCGCGCTGATCGCGGCGGTGCCGCTCGTCGCGGGCGCGCAGCGCCGCGGCTTCTTCGGCCGCCAATGGGTCCAGCCCCGCAACGTCGAGTACGACGGCCGGTTCACGCACGCTCGACGATCCGAGCCTGTTCAAGCATCCACTCTCCTATCTGTCCGAGCCCGGGTACTGGTATCCAGACGAGTCGGAGGTCCAGGGACTTCGGCTCTACCTGCAGAAGGGCGGCTTTCTCATCGTCGACGACTTCCACTTCGAGAACGAGTGGGCCGTCTTCGAGCGGGCGATGCGGCGGGTGCTGCCGACGGCCCGCATCGATCGCCTCCAGCTGTCCCATCAACATCGATCTCGGCGACTACGTCGAGTGGTCCGCCCAGGACCTCTACAATCCCCTGTCAACCAACCAGGCGTACAAGTTCATGATCAACTACGTGCTCTACGGCATGACGCACTGAGGGGGCCGAAGAGCGAGGAGGTAGAGCGCCGCGCCTGAGGCCGGCGAACCAGGACGGGCCGTGCGCGCAACCTGCGTGTCAGCGACAGACGAAATTCTTTTCCTCGTCCGTGCTGCCCGAGCCGCTGTAGACGGCCTTCTGCGGATACGGGCAGAGCGGACGGGTCCGGGTCACCGCCCCATTGAGCGACTTGCTGGCGATGACGCGCTCGGGGGCCTGTCCCTTCTCCACCCAGTCGGCAATCGCGTCGGCCCAGTCCACTGTGTCGGGACCGTTGCCCCCGGCGCAGTGCAGGACACCGGGCATCAGGAACGTCCGAAAGTAGTCGCCCGCGCCGGCGTCGCGTGCGTGCACCTGCTCGTGATAGCGGATGCTCGCGAGCGGGGTCAACGCCGTGTCGGCCCAGCCGTGCCAGAGAATCAGCTTGCCCCCGCGCGACTTGAAGGAGGAGAGATCCGGATTGGTCGCGTTGAGAAACGTGGCGGCGAGCGCGGTGTCCTTCTTCCAGCGCGACAGGTCGTACTTCGAGTAGTCCCAGAGGGGATCGTTGAAGACGAGATACTTGAAGATATTGGTGCCAAAGGCGAACCTCAACGACGGAGCGTTCTGTCCCCCCAGCGCCGGCCCGCCTCCGGTGATCCAGGCCGGCCACCCCGCGGGCTGACCCTCGCCGCCGAAGGGCTGGCCTGGATAGATCTCCCCGTCGCTGTTCGTTGTCGCGCCGTAGACTTTGGTGAGGGCCGCCTTCTTCGCCTGCGGCAGCGGCAGCGTGTTGACGTCGAACCGGCACTGCCGCGGGTCGTCGACCACGCCGTCCCTGACGCCGTCGCCCGCGTCGCACGCGTCCAGGACCTTGGTCTCGATCATCTTCAGCTCGTCCAGCGTGAACATCGGCGTCCCGAGCTTGCCGGGATCGGGGAAGAGCGCCTGGGCGTTGCTGATCATCTGCGCCGCCAGGCCGGTCCAGTCGAACGCCGGAGCACCGGCCACGATGCCGTCGAAGTCGGCCGGGAAGCGCTGTGCCTCCATGAACGCCTGGCCGCCGCCGCGCGAGCAGCCGCTGAAGTAGCTCCGTGAAGTCGACCGGCCGTAGTAGCTCGCGATGATGGCCTTGGACGCTTCCGCGGTCCGATGCACGGCCAGGTAGCCGAAATTGACCTGGCGTTCCAGATTGTTGAGCGCCCAGCTCGCGTCGGTGCCGCCGCCCTGGTGCCCGGTGTCGGTCCCGACGGTCGCGTAGCCGTCGTTGACGGTGGTCAGTGCGGAGTTCTGGATCGTGCCGACGAAACCTCCGCCGCCACCCATGAAGAACTTGCCGTTCCACTGGTCCGGCAGCAGGAGCGTGAAACGGATTTCGGTGCCGATGATGCCGTTCACTCGGCAGTGCGGTGCCCGAATCACCCCATTCGAGGCAGCGGGCACCGGCACCGCTTCGGTGATCCGGATGTCGGGCAGCTTCACACGTACGAGCTCGGCGCAGTTCGCGGAGCTCGCGCTCTGCGGCGCACGCGAGCCGGCGGTTGCCGCCGGAGCCGGGGCGGCGGCTATCGCCGCACTACTCAGGACGACTGCGCTGATGGCGCCTGTCCACACTCGAGTCATGGGTCCTCTCCTGTCTTCCGTCATTTCGCCAACGGGTCCGGGCGCATCTGGAACTTCATGACCTTGCTGGTCGTCCCCTTGCCGCCTTCCATGTGGAACGGCGTCCGCGTGCCGATCGTAGCCCACAGGCCGCGCCCTTTCCAGCCGGCATTGGGATCGTCGATCCGGCCATCGACCCACTTCGTGTAGAACCCCAGCGGATACGGCACGCGCAGCGTCAGCCACTGTCCGTCCTTCAGCGCGAGCAGCGCTTCAGCCGCGTTGCCCGTGTTGATGGGCACATTGCGCCCGAGGCCGAACGTGTCGAACTGATCCACCCACGTGTAGTAGCTGGCCTCGGCGCTGCCCGAGTCGGTCACGCCACTCAGTTGCGGTAGCGGCTCCGTATAGAGCGTCCACCCTTCCGGGCAATGCTGTCCGGTGGCCGTGGGGCCGTTCAGCGGCCCCTTGCACTTTCGGCGATCGAAGCTCGCCAGATGGCCGCTGGCCAGTGCCGTCCAGAAGACGCCGTTGCGGTCGACGTCGCCGCCGCGCGGCGAGTACCCGTGCACGGGCGCCTTCGGGTTGTCGAACGGCGGCTCGTAGATTTCAGCCAGCGCGGTCTCCGGGGGGTTCGAGCCCGGCACGAGCCGCACGATCGATCCCGGGAACCCGAGCTGCGTGCCCCACACCGACCCGTCAGGCGCCGGCGACACCGCGTAGAGTGATCCGCCGATGCGCTTGTCCTTGGCCGGATCGACCGGCTGGTTGGGCTCGACGGCCGCGTCGCGTTTCCCGTTGCCATTGGTATCCAGGATGAGCGCCGTCCACCCTTGGGACTTCGCTTCGTCGCGGGTCTCGTCGAACATCTTCGTGTTCAGCCAGCCGACGACCTGGCCGCCGACGCCGCTCGTCCACAGCGTGTGATTGGCGTCTTCGGCGAACATCAGGTGGTGCGTGTTGAAGCACGTGCTCACGTGCGTCAGCGTCTTGGTGCCCGGATCGTAGACCGCGAGATGGCGTCCCGCATTGGCGACCGGGAACAGCTTCGCCGACGGATGGCTCGATCCCTCCTTGCAGAAATCCGGGTTCGCGGCAGGACGGACGGCCGCGGTGAGCCACACGCGCCCCTTGTCATCGAGCATCGGGTTGTGGACGTTGTTCCTGCTGGTCCAGATGACTTCCTCGCCCCAATAGGGCGACGAAGCCGGCATCTTCGGCGAGGTCGGCGGCGTCGCCGGATCGCGGACCGTGAGCGGGATCCGGCTCGCCGTATGCGTCGCCGGATCGAGCACCGGCACGTAGTCCGCACTCAACTCGAGCGACCCGAACACCGCTCCGTTGGCATTGACACGTGGATTGCGCCGGTCGGTCGAGACCACGTCGTGGAGGTAGACCTTCGGGTCGGCCCAGTCCCACTGGGTGATGACCACGTTGCGCTCGGCGCCCTGCGGCCGCTTGGGCGCCGGCGGAACCTCGCCGGCCCTGATGCGGTCGGTCCAGTCGGCGAACATCCTGAGGACCCGGTCCTTCCCGAACTGGTTCAGCGCCGCAGCCATCTGCGCTCCGGCCTGTCCCGATTGCACGCGACGATCCCACGCGGCCACGCTCGTCGGGAACCGGCCCAGGGACTCGGGTATCTCGCGCGTCGCCTTGTTCCCAAGTTGATGACACTGCGTGCAGCCGCCCGATTTCAGGCTCCGCAGCCAGTCGCCCTGGCTCCTCATGCTCGGCGAGATGCCGTTGCCGTCGGGCCCGGTGCCGGGAAACTCGTTCTTCCCGGGCACGCGCATCAAGGACAGCCAGTGCCCGGCGGGATAATATTCCGCCGCGAGCGCGGGCGTGCGCGCCGGAACCGCTTTCAGATTGGCGATCGCGCCGGGAGTCGCCTTCGTCCTGGGCGAGTCCACCAGACCATAGCCGCGCACGAACACGGTGTAGGCCGCCTGCGGCAGATCCGGCACGACGTACCGCCCGCGCTCATCGGTCACCACGATTCGCACGAACCGGGTCGGCAGGTCCGTCGTTTCGGCGACGACCCATACGCCGGCCTCCGGCCCGGACGGCCCGCTCACCACGCCGCCGATGTCGTCCTTGTCGATGCGCACCGTGTCGCCGCCCTGGAACGCGCGCGTTCCGGCGATGGACGACGCCAACAGGGCCAGCGCCACCATCGATCCCAGCGTGAAAAGCATCTTCGTCATAGTCGCTGTGCGTCCTCCATGCAAAACGGTTCACGACATCCCGGGCATTATCCGACAGAAACCCCGCCGGCGGCGCGATCTGTTCATTCGCGATCTGGGGGCCGGGCGCCTCCGGGATGCCCGTCGGCGGGCTCCAGGCGGGCGGGCCATCGCTCCCGGCCCGGCCGCGCGCGATAGACTTGCCGGCATGCAGATCACCGCGCGGTGTCCGAAGTGCGACGCCAGCCTGTCCCTGGACGCCGCCGACGCGCCCTCTGCGATCAAGTGTGGCCGCTGCGGGCGCGACATTCCACTGGATGTC
>CAZCEL010000137.1:0-10131 GCA_964497175.1 uncultured Bifidobacteriaceae bacterium | reverse complement strand
CTGCAGATCACGGGCCCACCCGTGCTGTCGCGCGTCTACCGGTGGGAACGCGCCAGCGCCCAGCACGAGGTGGGCCATCTCGACCGGGTGGCAGCCATCGACCGCGCCCTCGCGCGCCACGCCGGACTGTTCATCACCGGGAGCGGGTTCCGCGGTGTGGGCATTCCCGATTGCGTCGCAGACGGACGGGCGACAGCCACACAGGTCTCCACGTGGCTCGAGCAGCAGAACGCCGCCCCGGCGGCGACACGCCGGTGAGCAGGCCCGTTCACATCATCGGGGTGCCGCTCGATCTTGGCGGCGGGCGGCGCGGGGTCGACATGGGGCCGTCGGCGTTGCGGATTGCCGGCCTCGGCGAGCAGCTGCGCGCGCTGGGCCTCGTGGTCGAGGACCACGGCGATCTGCCGGCGCCCATCGCGGAGACCGAACCGGAACGCGACGAGCGGAAGAAGTACATCCAGGCGATCGTCAGGGTCTGCGAGGAGGTCTATCGCGCCGCGCTGGCGTCGCTCGATTCGGGGGCGCTGCCGATCGTGCTCGGCGGCGATCACAGCGTGGGCGCCGGATCGGTGGCCGCGGCCTCCCGCTGGGCGCGCACGAGACGTGCACTGCCGATAGGCCTGCTGTGGGTGGACGCCCACGGCGACATGAACACGCCCGCCAGCTCGCCAAGCGGCAACGTGCACGGGATGCCGCTTGCTGCGCTGCTCGGACCCGAGCCCTCCGAGCTGGCGGGGATCGGTGGCTTCACGCCCAAGGTGCAGCCGGCGCACACCGTGCTCATCGGCGTCAGGAACCTCGACGAACGCGAAAAGGATCTGGTGCGTGCCTCGCGAGTCCATGTGTTCACCATGAAGGATATCGATCGGCGAGGCGTGGCGGCGGTCGCCGAGGAAGCCGTCGCGCTGGCCGGCAGGGACACGGCGGGGATCCACGTTTCCTTCGACATGGACGTCTGCGATCCGACGATTGCGCCAGGCGTCGGCACGCCGGTCAAGGGCGGCCTCAACTACCGCGAAGCGCACACGCTCATGGAGATCGTCGCCGACAGCGGTCTTCTCACCTCGCTCGATCTGGTGGAAGTGAATCCCACGCTCGACGTGCGCAACGCGACCGCGCGGCTCGGGACCGAACTGGCGCTGTCGGCGCTCGGCAAGCAGATCCTCTAGAATGGAGCTGCAATCTGGTCCTGTGGACGGCGGAGGACCAGATTGATGATCGTCTCGGACCCGGTAGCTCAGTGGTAGAGCATCTGACTTTTAATCAGAGGGCCGTGAGTTCGATCCTCACCCGGGTCACCAGCATTTCGGCCTGATTTCGACCGTCTAGCACGATCACAAGCACAGCTATCGGCGATTGGGATACACCTGCTTTGTCATCCTGCGCTCTGCGAGCCCCGAGGGCCGGGCCCGGACGGTGATCGATCAGAGGGGGGCTGCCCCTTGGTCGGCATCTACGGCGCGCGCGATTGCTGCGGCGCGTGCCTCCATGTACGCGAGCAGGTCGGGCATGTCGGGATGGCTGCGCAGCGGCGCCAACATCTGATCGACCTCTCGCACGAACCGGCCGTTCACGGAGCTGCGCCATGCCGCAGCCACCACATCGCGTCGTCATTGGCGCCGGCCGCGGTCAGCACCTGAGCGACATTCCAGCAGAGCTGTTCTCAAGGCTACCGCGACTGAATATCATGATGATCGTCGCAAGCGTGAATGGCGATTCCGGTCGCCGGGCCCTGGGTTCATCCAGGAAGGCGCCCCAAAATCTTGACCGTGATTGCCTCGTTGATTCATGCTGGCCCTGAATCGGCCGCTGAAGAAATGAAACTCACGTCGGGCACGCGGCTCGGCCCTTACGAGATCCTCGCGTTCGTGGGTGCCGGCGGCATGGGCGACGTCTACAAGGCTCGTGACGCTCGCCTGGACCGGATTGTCGCGATCAAAGTCCTGCTCGAATCGCTGGCGGCCGATCCCCAGTTCCGCGAACGCTTCGACCGCGAGGCGTGCCCAGCGCCTCGGCGCTCACGCCGTTGCGCTGGCTGGACCGGTCAGGCGCACATCTCCGTACGCTTGGAGAGCCCGACGAGTATCAGAATCCGGTGATATCTCCTGACGGGTCGCAAGTTGCCTTCGAGCGGGCCGACGACATTTGGATCGTTGATTCATCAGGGGGCAGGACGCGCAAGTTGACCACGCAGGCCAGCTTCCCGATCTGGTCGCCTGAGGGAGACCGTATCCTTTTTGGCTCAGATCGGGATGGCAGACACGGTCTCTATGAGAAACGGGCCAGTGGCAGTCAAGCCGACCAATTGCTCTCGGAGACTCCTGTGACGATGACGATCCCGATACCTTTCGGGTGGTCTGCGGAGGGCCGGGTCGTCTCGTTCAGCTACATACACCCCGAGCGCTCGTACGAGTTGTTGATCCTGCCGATGTCTGGAGACCGGCAGCCGACAGTGTTCCTTGGGACTCCGGCCTACGAAGGGGCTGGCACTGTTTCGCCGGATGGGCGCTGGATAGCGTACCACTCGAATGCAAACGGCCAATTTCAGATCTACGTGGAACAGCTTCCAAGGTCGGGAACCGAGTGGCAAATCACCACGCGCGGGGGCTCCCGGCCGCGGTGGAGGCGCGACGGGCGGGAGCTGTACTACCTCTCTCCGGCCAACGAGGTGATGGCCGTTGATATCAGCACGGCCGGAGATGCCGTCGATTTCGGCGTTCCCCACGCGCTCTTTCAGGTGCCGTTCAGGGAGTCGCCTGTTCAACGCAACGTCTTCGACGTGACGGCCGACGGTCAGCGTTTCCTGGTCAACACACTCGTCGAGGGCTCGCGCTCCGGCTCGATCACATGGGTCCTCAACTGGGCGGCGGATCTCGTACCGGGAACCGCGCGCTAATGCGACGTTGCTATCGGTTTGGATCCGGGCATGCCGGAGTGACGGTGCCGACGGGACGGACCAGCTTGCCGGCCCGATCGCGGCATATCAGATCCTGGGGCGCCCTGCCCGCTTTGTTCTTGACGTCCAGCTTTGCCCCATGATCGACCAGGAGCTGAACGACCGTCGAGAACGCAAGCGATGCGGCGGCGTGGAGCGCGGTGTTCCCGTTGCGGTCCGCGGCGTTCACGTCGCTGCCCAGCTCGAGCGCCAACCTGGTCCCTTCGAACGTCGGCCGCTCGCCGGCCGCCATGATCAATTGCGCGGCGTCGACCCCGAAGTTCTGCCCACGGCGGTTTGCCGAGCCACTCGCCGTCCAGCCGGCGCCCGCGATCGCCATGAGCGGCGTCGTGCCGTCGTCGGCCGACAGGCGATGATCGGCGCCGTAGCCAACGAGGACGCGCATGATCTCGATCTCTGCGTACTTGGCGGCCAGCAGAAATGGCGTCGCGCCGACGAGCGCGCCCGACAACGCGTACCAGGAGCTGTCACGTTGCTGCCGGCTTCCCTTCGTGAGGCGGACGTTCGGATCGGCCCCGTGCGCGCAGAGCGCCTTCACCAGCTCCAGATCGCCACGCAGCACCGCGGCGTGCAGGGCGGCGTATCCCGCGGTGGTGTCGTTCGGGTTCGCCCCGCGATCCAGGAGAAACGCCGCGAACGCGCCCTGCCCGCTGAAGCTGGCCGTCACCAGCGCCGACTCGCCGTTGGGCGCCGCTTCGTTCACGTCAGCGCCTGCGTCGAGCAGGAGCCGGGCGTTGTCGATGCGCCCATGTCGGGCCGCGAAGAGCAGCGGCGTCGCCCCGCCCTGGGGCTGCAACACGGCGTCGCGGAAGTTTCCGCCGCCGCCCCCGAGACTGACCGGCAGCAGCCGACTGGTTGAGCGCGCGTGAACGTCCGCACCGTGCGCGAGCAAGGCCCGCACGACGTCTGGAGCCTCCTGTGCCGCCGCCCACATCAGCGCCGTCTGCCCATGCGACGCTTCCTGTGCATTCACGTTGGTCGCCCCGTGCTCGAACAGTGCAGTCACTCCGTCAACGCTGCCAGTCCGCGTGCACGTCATGAGAGGCGTTTCGCCCATCGAGGTTGCCGCATTTGGATCGGCGCCGGCGGACAGGAGCTTCTTCACCACCGCTGCGTTCCTGTTGGTGCATGCCAGCGAGAGCGGAGTGACACCGTAGTCGTTGGCGGCTTTCACATTGGCGCCTGCGCGGAGCAACCCATCGATCGTCTCGACATCGTCGCGCACGACCGCCCAGTGCAGCGCCGTCGCGCCGTCGCCCTCGCGTGCATTCACGTCGGCTTTCTGCCGGAGCAGCGCTCGCACCGCCTCGCGGTCCTGTTCTCTGACCGCGTCGATCAGGGGGATGTCGCCCGCACTCGCCGAGACGCCCGCCACCCAGAGCACTGCCGCTGCTCCCGCGGCTACCGACTTGTTGCACCGCATACAGCTTCCCTCCGGCCGTCTCTCTGCGTGCTGCCAGTTGGCGGAAAACGGGGTCGCGAGGCCCGGTTTTCTACCCGAGGTTCGACAGTTCGCGGATCTCGCCGTCGCTCCCGCTGAAGCGATCGAGGGGGACGCCCAGCTTCAGCAGCATCGTGTACTGGAGATTGGTCAGCGGCGTACCCTTGGCACAAATCAGGTGACGCCCACCCTTGATTTCCCCGCCGCCGCCTCCGACCACCAGGATTGGCAGGTTCTCGGTCGTGTGTCTGTTCGAATCGCGTATCGCTCCGCCGTAGAGGAACATCACCTGGTCGAGCAACGAGCTCTCGCCGTCTGTCGTCGATTTCAGCTTGACGAGGAACTCACTGAACAGTTGCATGTGATACGCGTTGATCCGCGCCAGCTTCTCGAGGCGCACCGGGTCGTTCTGGTGATGACTGAGCGGGTGGTGCGGCTCGGTGACGCCGATCTGCGGATAGGTCGCGCCGCTCTCCTCGCGGCCGCACATGAAGGTGACGACTCTCGTGAGGTCGGTCTGATAGGCCAGCACCATCAGGTCGTACATGATTCTCACGTGCTCTTCAAAGGACATGGGGATCCCCGCCGGGGACGCCACAGCCGGGAGCTCGCGGTCTGCCTGCCGTTCCGCCATCTGAATGCGCCGCTCGATCTCGCGGACCGACTGCAGATATTCGTCGAGCTTGCGCCGATCGGAGGGCGCCAGACGCCCCTCCAGATGGGCGACCTTCCCCATCACCGCGTCGAGAATGCTCCGCTGCCGCTCGACGCGCGCCAGACGGGCCTCGGCACTCGTGCTTCCGACATCGCCGAACAACCGCTCGAACACGATGCGCGGATTCGTTTCGCGCGGCATCGGCGTGGTCCGATTGGCCCACGAGTTGTTGAGATACGCACAGCTGAAGCCGCCGTCGCAGGTGGCCACGCCGTAGACGGTATCTCCGCCCTCGATCGAGAGCTCCAACGAGGGCATCGGGGTCTCACGCCCCAGGCCCGCCGCGGCGGCCGCGACTTGGTCCATCGACGTGCCCAGCTCCAGCGCCGATCCGGTCGTGCGCTTGGGACGGGCGCCGGTCAGGAATGCCCCCGCCGCCTGGGAATGCGTCGTGCCGCCGCCAGGCGGCGCACCAACGCTATCGAGGCCAGTCATCACCAGCACGTGCTCGCGCACCGGCGCCAACGGTTTCAGGCTCGGCGTCCACTCGAAGTCGGCGCCCGCCGTCTTCGGCATCCAGTACTCGAGAGGGGCGCCATTGGGCACGGTGACCACACCGAGCCGCCTCTTGGGAGCGGCAGCCCTGGCCAGCGCGGTGAACGCCGACACCATTCCGTCCAGGAGGGGCAACGCCAACGCGGTGCCCACACCGCGCAGCATCGTACGACGCGGGATCGCCTTCTTCGTCACGATCATGAGCCTATCCTCCTCGTCGGAAATGGCGTGCTGTTCACGATCCCCAGAATAACCGCCGACCAGCGAGACTCGTGCGCCGCCGCTTCCCTCTGGATACGCCGGACGGCCGGCATGTCTGACGCTTCCAACCGGCGGCCCAACGCATACGTTAGCAGCCTTTCAATCACGGTCCCGATGAATTCGTCCTGTCGACTGACCAAGATCTGGCGCAAACCGGTCGCGCCGTCAAACGTGCTCCCGTCGGGCGCCACGCCGGTTGGATCGATGGCGGGACCCTCCTCGCCCGGAATGCCCGTCTCCTCGGTCGTGCGCCAGCGCCCGATCCCATCGAAGTTCTCCAGCGCGAACCCGAGCGGATCCATCATCCGATGGCACGTCGCGCAGACCGGATTCTGCCGATGGACCTCCATGCGCTCGCGCAGCGAGGTCGGCGGTGTGCCTTCTTCGCGCGCCTTCAGCGGTGGGACATTGGCTGGTGGCGGTGCCGGGGGCGTTCCCAGCATGGTCTCGAGCACCCATTTGCCGCGCGTGACCGGCGACGTTCGGTTGGCATAGGAGGTCAGCGTCAGGATGCTCGCTTGCCCCAGGATGCCTGCCCGCCGATCGTCGGACCACGTTACCCGCCGAAAGTGGTTCCCGTACACGTTTGGGATCCCGTAGTGACGGGCCAGACGTTCGTTGACGAACGTGTAGTTCGCCGTCACCAGCTCCACGACCGGCCGATCCTCACGAAGCTGCGCCTCGAGAAACAGCTGTGTCTCCCGCTGCATCGCGACGCGCAGGTTCTCGTCGAATGCGGAGAACACGGTCGGGTCCGGCGATGCGTTTCGCAACTTGCGAAGCCCGAGCCACTGCCCGACAAAGCTGTCCGTCAGTGAGTCCCTCGCGCGACGGTCCGCGAGCATCCGGCGCACCTGCCGCTCGAGCACGGCCGGGTCCCTCAGCGTGCCTTTCGCCGCCGCATCGAACAGCTCGTCGTCGGGGATGCTTCCCCAGAGAAAGAACGACAGCCGCGAGGCCAGTTCGACGTCGCTGACGCGATAGGCGACGCCCGACTCGACCTGCGCGGAGGGTTTCCGCTCGACGCGGAACACGAACTCCGGATCGGTCAGGATGAACTCCAATGCGGCCTGGATCCCTGCGTCGAACCGACCCTCGCGCCGTCCGGCGCCGTAGAAGCTCATGAGGGTCGTGATGTCTCGAGACGTCACGGAGCGACGATAGGCGCGCTGCGCAAGCGAGCCGAGAATCTGCTCCGCGCACTTCGTCTCGTCCCTGCGGGTCTTCGGCCAACAGACGAAAATCTTCTGCCGGCTCACCGTCTCGGTCGGCGCGTGACCATTGAGCGGCCCGGTGATCACCAGCTTGGAGACCGCTGGATTCCCGTCCTGTTGATCGTCGGTGCTGGCGCCAAATGTCGCCGGGCTCGGCGGTGGCTGCAGAACACCCTCGTCCAGCCCCGGCCTGCGGACGAACGCCACGCCGACCAGCCGCCTCCCTGCCCTGACGGGCATCCGGACTTCCAGCGCATCGTCCGCGTGGACCGAGTAGGTTCCCCATTCGATCGTGTCGGGGTCGCCGTTTCCGGAGCCACAGAAGCTCGTCGCACACCGCTTGCCCGTGAACTGGCCGCCCACCATGAACGTCTTGACCAGCGCCTTGTCCAACCGCACATCGAGCTGGTGTGGCACGTTCCCGAGGCCGCGGATGTAGTTGTAGAAATTGCGGCGCAAGTCGATCTTGAACACGTATTCCCCGTCGACCGGGAAGTAGTGATGGACCGCCTGGCCTCCCCGCGTACCGAACGGAAGATCGTCGCTCGTCCGATCGTCCTGCACCTCGAGGTTCGGCACCGGGTAGGATTGGGCACGCGACACCACGGCCGGGTCGCCGATCGCGAGCTGGCTGATCCGTCGCGCAGCCGTCAGGTAGCGCTCCATCAACGTCGGTGAGACCGACAACACATCCGAGTTGTTGTCGAAGCCCTCGGCGTCCGCGTCGTCGGGCGGCAGGAGCGCCTCGATATCTACATCGAGCCCGATCAGGTCGCGCACCGCGTGTTTGTACTCGACGCGATTGAGCCGGTGGGCCGACATCGGGCGACCCACGGGGGGATCGGTGGCCGCCGCGCGGTCGAGCGCCGTCTCGAGCCAGTTGACCCACGCCGCGCGCGCGGCGCCGTCGGGACGCCGCGCCCCTGGCGGCGGCATCATGCCGCCTCGCACTTTCCTTACGACCTTTTCCCAGAGCTCCGCGTCAGCGCCGAGGGTGTCCATGGCGAGGCCCTGCAGCGACATCGGCACCAGCCCGCGCTGATGCTGGCTGTCGCTGTGGCACGCAACGCAGTACTGATCGAGGAACGCACGCGGTGGCGCTGCACCGGCGACCGCCTGGGCGTGGCTTACGCGAAGCGACACGCCGCTCATCATCGCGGCTGCGACCGCCACCCCGATCGTCGTTTTGAACAGCCACGACATGGTTCCACCTCGCCAAGGCGCATGCTACACCCGTCTGAAGGCAAGGGTGGATGGCAATTTGCTGGACTCTTTGGCCGTTCTGCGAACCGGCTACTCGGCCCGACAGGCGCTCGGGGCCTACAAAACAGCTCCACCCCAGGCTGAACCCGGGCTGGGGTCATCGGGTGGCATTCCGCCAGCGCGTGTTGTTTTGATAAGCACCAGGGGCGATAATCCCTCGGGCTGATCGACCCTGCCAGTATTCCTCAACGCCTGGCCGGCGAGGAGGCGAGCTGTGAAACGAACCCTCCGTTTGTGGCTTCTGAGCGTCATCCCCATCGTCTGCCTGCTTCCCTGGGTCGCGCCCCCTCTTGTCGGCCAGATCGGTGCGCCCAAAGGCGAATGGCGGACGTACGGTGGCGACCTGGGCAACACAAGGTACTCGCCGCTCGATCAGATCAACGCGACGAACTTCAAGAATCTCGAGATCGCGTGGCGGTTCAAGACCGATAACCTCGGCCCGCGCCCCGAGTTCAATCTGGAGGGCACGCCGCTGATGGCAAACGGCGTCATGTATGCCACCGCCGGAACGCGGCGATCGGTCGTGGCGCTCGATCCGGCCACCGGCGAGCTGCTCTGGGTGCACGGCGAAAACGAAGGAGCCCGAGGCTCCAACGCGCCGCGGCTGCTCTCGGGCCGTGGTCTCGCGTACTGGACCGATGGCCGCGAAGAGCGAATTCTCTACGTCACCCCCGGGTATCGACTCCTCGCGCTCAACGCGAGGACCGGGAATCCCGTGGCCAGCTTCGGCGTCAACGGCGCCGTCGATTTGAAGCAGGAGTACGATCAAGAGATCGATCCGATCACCGGCGAGGTCGGTCTCCATGCGACCCCGATGATCGGCAACGACATCGTTGTCATCGGCGCGGCGCATCGGCCGGGAGGCATTCCACGCGGCAAGACCAACGTAAAAGGGTACGTTCGCGGCTACGACGTTCGCACGGGCAAGCGCCTCTGGATCTTTCACACGATCCCCAGACCCGGAGAGTTCGGGGTTGAAACCTGGGAAAAGGATTCCTGGAGCTACACCGGCAACACGGGCGTGTGGGGCCAGATGGGCATTGACGAAGAGCTTGGGATGGTCTACCTGCCCATCGAGACGCCGACCGGTGATTTCTACGGCGGGAATCGTCCTGGCGCCAACTTGTTCGGCGAGTCCCTCGT
The DNA here is from genome assembly GCA_964497175.1 of uncultured Bifidobacteriaceae bacterium. Lineage (GTDB taxonomy): Bacteria > Acidobacteriota > Vicinamibacteria > Vicinamibacterales > CAVVIG01 > CAZCEL01. The sequence goes on along the minus strand of CAZCEL010000137.1, from coordinate 643 downwards.
GGCGGTCGACCTGAAAACGGGTCAACGAAAGTGGCACTTCCAGTTCGTCCACCACGGGATTTGGGACTGGGACATGGCGAACCCGCCGATCATCGCAAACATCACGGTCGAGGGGCGGGCGATCAGGGCGATCATCCAGCCGACCAAGCAGTCGTGGCTCTACGTTTTCGATCGTGCGAGCGGTCAGCCCGTCTGGCCGATCGTTGAACGGCCGGTGCCAAAAGGCGACGTCCCCGGCGAGTGGTACGCCCCGACGCAGCCGTTTGTCACCAGGCCGCCGGCGTACGATCGCCAGGGCGTGACGATCGACGATCTCATCGATTTCACGCCCGAGCTCCGCGCGCAGGCGGTCGAGTTCGTGAAAAAGTACAAGATCGGTCCGCTGTTCACGCCGCCGGTGATGAGCAACGTCGATGGCCCGATCGGCACGCTGATGCTGCCGTCGGCCGGGGGCGGCTCCAACTGGGCGGGCGGATCGTTCGATCCGGAAACTCACCGCCTCTACATATATTCGCAGACCACACCTTCGTCGCTCGGCCTCGTCCCCGCACCGCCGAACAACGACGTCGGCCTGGTCTCGGGGAACGCAGCCGCCGCGGCGGCTCGTTCGGCCGGTGCAGGTCGCGGCGACGCCGGTCAAGGG
>CAZCEL010000136.1:6284-10146 GCA_964497175.1 uncultured Bifidobacteriaceae bacterium | reverse complement strand
CTACACGCGTAAGATCGTCGGCAGCGTCAGATGTGTATAAGAGACAGGCAAGAAAGGCGTCTCGAGAGAGGGTCTCCAATCGGGCCAGGTGGTGCAGCTGCTCTCGGATTTTCGAGACGCGTGCCGCGACGAGCTCGCGGTCTACCGTCATCGCAGCGTGCCGGCCGCCGCCTGACGGAAAAGGTCGCGATCGTAGCGTGCGAGATACGGCTTCAGGTCGAGATACTCCTTGAGCGTCGCCGCCGCGAAGTCAGCCGCGACTTCAGGCGTGCGCGACCAGAGGAGCCGCGCCTCGCGCAGGATGGGGTCCCGCAGGGCGACGGGCAGGCGGTTGAGTGTCTGGATGCCGACTTCGTCAGTGCCGAGCGCGTGTGAGGCCAGGCCCGTCCATTCCAGTTCGGCCTCCCAGAGCACCGAGGCGTCCACGTCACCCCTGGCGAGCACTGCAAGGTCGATGTCGCTCAGGGCGTCCGCCTCGTTCCTCGCGCGAGACCCGAACAGCCAGATCGCTTCGAGCCGGTCGTCCTTGGCCAGCGCATCCACCACGTGCGGTAGACGAGCCTCGACGTCCACCGAGACGGGCCTTCCGGATTTGATCATCAGCGGGCGAGTGTAGCACGCGAAAAGCGGGCCGCCGAGGCGAGCGTAGTTCGGCAGCCGGCGTCCAATGCCTTGCCAGAGGCAGGAAGGCAAGACGGTCGGCCGAACGTTTACAGACCCGCGAGCCGCGCGCTGATCCGCTGTCGGAGAGGCCCGGTCCGATACGGGACCTTCCGTCAACCGCGCCTGGCGCCACTGCTTAATGGGGACTATCCTCTCGCCTTCCTCTGGCCCAGATCAACGCCGGCAACTTCAGCAGGTTGAGGATCGCCTGGCGGTGGAAGTCGGCCGACGCGTTTCTCAGCAAGACCGTGCCGGGCGGCGGCGAGTGGTGGGCCAGAGCTACGAGGCCGGCACGACGACGATGAGCGCCAGGTGGAATCAACGGGGCGTGCGGTCCGCGGCTCGCGCGACTGGCTGAACGCGCTCACCTATTCTGTGCAGTCGCCACCGATTGTTGTCCGCGACACGATCATCACGCCTGCCGATTTCCAGCCGGGCTGGGAGCATTCGCCCTTGCGGGCATCTGTCGGAGCGTCGGGCAGGTGCGATCGCGCGAGCAATCGAGGATCGATGACCTGGTCGGTGGCCTGAACGATGATGATCCGCACGGCATCCGGATGCGCAGGATTCAAGAGGACGTTAAACGTCTCGGGAACGATGGCCGACGGGACAGCGAGCAGCGCAGTTGACCCTTGGGCGAGCCATGCGTCAGCGGTCGCACGTGTCGCCTGTGTGTTCTCGGCGAGCGACAGATGATTACTGATGCGCCAGAGGAACACCTACGCTGCCATGCCCTCATCGATCCGGTACAGCAGTTCTTCGACCAGGCGGGCGCCGGCTTCGGTGGCCATGAGTTGCAGTGGGGTCCGACCCTGAAACTGCCGCTTGGCGGCGCGCAACCAGCGGCGGCTGCGTTCGGTCTCTCCAAAGACGTGCTCGGCAAGCCCCCAGACGCGCCAGGCGTACGGCCCGGTCCAACTCATCTCGGCTGAGAGCCTCGCGACGTGTACGGCGATGCGTCAGGGTGCGTCTGGGCACGACGAGAGCGTAGAGCTCATCGTCGGTCAACCTTGAGCGGCGCAGTCCGTCGATTGCGTCTATCGGGAGCCGCTCCTCGACCAATCGCACGAGGTCTTGATCGGAGCGCAGGCGCTGAACACCAAGGATGACCTGAACTCGTTTCAGCAAGCGCGGTGGAGAAATCGGCGTCCCCGCTCGATGGCTGTTCACAGCGCAGTTGCGATATCGGCGTCGGGCGGGTGATCGACGGTCCCGTTCAACGTCGGCACACTGCTCCTTCACCACGCTGGTTCGCCGGGTTTGCGGCCAGGCGGGTTGACGGCAGGCACACCAGCCACTGTCCAGGCGCTGTCGTAGAATGGCTGAGGCCTCATGACGTCAAGCATTCTCCAGGACGCGACGGCCGGGCGAGCCATCATCCAGCCATGGACGGTCGACCTCTACCACCGGGCCCTCACCGAGGGCTGGTTGGAGGAGACCGCCGCCTTCGAGCTGCTGGACGGCTTCATCGTGTGGAAGGATCGCGCGCGCGCCGGGGAGGGGATGATGACTATCGGCGACCGTCATCGCCTCGCCGTGCAGCGCCTGGTAAAGCTGGCGCCGCTCTTCGAGCCGCTCGGCTGCACCCTGCAGGTCCAGCAGCCGATCCAGTTGCCGCCTACCAGTGAGCCGGAACCCGATGGTTCGGTCATTCGGGGCACTGACGACGACTATAGGGATGGACCGGCCAACGCCTCGGATGTCACCTGCGTGATTGAGGTGTCCGACAATTCGCTGGCCCGGGATCTTGGCGTCAAGCTGCGCCTGTACGCGGGCGCAGGGATCGAACAATACGTCGTGATCGATCTCGTCCACGACGAGGTGCTCGATCATCGCCGACCGCAGGGTGATGGATACGGGGACGTCACCACTTTCCGGGCGGGCGATCGCGTGGACCTCCGCGCTGCGGCCCAGACCGTCTCCGTGCCTGTGGATCGGCTGCTTCCCTGAGCGGCGATCGACCCGCGGGTCGTTCCCACATCATCCTCTGTCATCCACGAGCATGTGCGGCCGAGGGCCATGCGTATCGTCCCGAGTGTGCGTCATGGGGCCGGTGACACCGAGGGCGCGGAGGGGCCTGGCAAGCGGTATCCAGGATGTCGGGCCGGACCTGGCCCGGCGTCGTACAATACGCGGCCTGTGGCAGTCGCTCGTCCCTCGCTGACGATCCCGGACGCCGCACCCGAGCGACGCCATCTCGTCCGGGCCGTCGTGGCCTCGACAATTGGCACCACGGTCGAGTGGTACGACTTCTTCCTGTACAACGCCGCCGCGGCGCTCATCTTTCCGAAGCTGTTCTTCCCGGGCTCCGATCCCTACGTCGGCACGCTCCTCTCCTTCACGACTCTGTTCGCGGGGTTCGCGGCCAGGCCGGTCGGCGCCGCGCTCTTCGGCCACTATGGCGATCGCATAGGGCGCAAAGCGCTCCTGGTCACCACGATGATGGTGATGGGCGTTGCGACGATGGCGATCGGGCTGGTGCCGTCGTATGCGTCAATCGGCATCTGGGGGGCTGTGCTGCTGACCATCCTCCGCTCGCTGCAGGGGATTGCGGTCGGGGGCGAGTGGAGCGGCTCGGTGCTCATGGCGGGGGAGTGGGCGAAGCCGGGACGCCGGGGCTTCACCACGAGCTTCGCGCAGATGGGCGCGCCGCTCGGCCTCATCATCGCCAACGGATCGTTCTCGCTGATGACGTGGCTGCAGGACGAGGCGACGTTCTTCGCCTGGGGGTGGCGCATTCCGTTCCTCGCCAGTGTCTTGCTGGTGGTCTTCGGACTGTACATCCGCATCGGCGTACTCGAGTCGCCGGTGTTTGCGCGCCTGAAGGAGAGCGGCAAAGTCGCGCGCGCGCCGGTTGCGAGGGTCTTCGCCGAGAACTGGCGCGAGGTCGCGCTGACCACGCTGCTGCGGACCGGGCAGCTCGTGCCGTACTACATCTTCACGACGTACATTCTGAGCTATGGCACGCAGGTCCTCGGGTTGAGCCGCACGACGCTGCTGACGTGCCTGTCGCTGAGGTCGTTCACGTCGATTGCCATGATTCCGGCCGCCGGCCACCTCTCTGACCTCTACGGCCGCAAGCGCGTGGTGGGCACAGGGCTCATCGGGATCTCGGTGTTTACCTTCGTGTACTTCGGGCTGCTGGAGACGCGAGCCATCCCGCTCATCTTCCTCGCGATGGTCCTCGACTCGATGATTC
>CAZCEL010000136.1:0-6274 GCA_964497175.1 uncultured Bifidobacteriaceae bacterium | reverse complement strand
GGATCTCCAGTACGCCCCGCAGGCGGCGCTCATCGCCGAGAGCTTTCCGGCCTCGCGCCGCTACAGCGGATCGGGCCTCGGCTACCATCTCGCCGCGATCACGGCAGGCGGGCCGGCCCCGCTCGTGGCGACGTATCTCTACGAAACGTTCCGGTCGCCCGTTGCGATATCGATTTTCGTGGTCGTGAGCGCCGCGATCAGCTTCGCGGCGCTCCTGGCGCTCAAGGATCGCGCCGGCGCGCTCGACCAAGGCTAGAAGAAAGGCAGAAAGGCAGAAAGGCAGAAAGGCACAAGGGCAGAAAGCGGGCTGGGACGGGAGACCAGCACGCGAAAGGGGACACCGTGGCAGGAATCAGGCGCGGACTGAGGTGTTCGTTCTGCGGCAAGCGCGACAGCGAGGTTGCCAAGCTCGTCGCGGGAGCACTGGTTTCCTTCAGGGGTCGCGCCTATATCTGCGATGAGTGTGTCGCAATCGCGAGCCGGATCATGGCCGACGCCGCCGATCCTGTTCCGTCGCGGAAACACTGGCCGGGCACGACCGCCTGACGATTCTGCCCTCCTTACCTGCCTATCCTTCCCTTCTGCCTTCCTGCCTTTCTGCCTTTCCCTTGACCAGCACCACCGTAAGGTTGTCCTTGCCGTCGACCTCGAGGGCCGCGGCGATCAGAGCGTCGGCGGCCGTCTTGAGATCGGCTTGTCGCGACAGGATGGACGCCATCGTGGCTTCAGGCAGCGCCCCATGGAGTCCGTCGGTGCAGAGCATGAGCGTGCTCCTGCCCAGGATGACTTCGCCGGAGCCCACCTGGAGCTCGGGCCTGGCGCCGACGACATTGGTCAGCACGTTGCGCATCGGGTGCTTCCTGAGCGTCTCGATGCTCGCGCCCGACTCTTCCGAAAGCATCATCACCCAGGAATCGTCGCGCGTGAGCTGCCGCAGCCGCCCGTTGGCAAACGCGTACAAACGGCTGTCGCCGACGCTCGCGTACGTCACCGTCTCGCCATCGACGACGATGGCGACGACGGTGGTGCCCATGCCTGTGTAGTCGGGCACTTCTTCGGCGCACTGGAACACTTTCAGGTTTCCAATCCTGAGCGCGGTCAGAAGCCGGTTGGCCGCGACGGACAGCGCCGGATTGACGCCGAACGGCCAGGTCACGTCGTCGGTGGCCGCGGTCTTGCGCATGAAGCTCAGGATCGAGTCCAGCGCGATGCGCGACGCGACCTCGCCAGCCTGATGCCCCCCCATTCCATCGGCTACGGCGACGAACCCGATGTCGAGGTCCCAGATCATGGCGTCCTCGTTGGTCGTTCGCACGTGACCCACGTTGGACAGGCCGTGAACGGTGATCATTGGTGCACCGGCGCCAGGCTCCGAAGGCGACGCAATTATACGCCCCCCTTTTCCGCGACCCTGACGCGCGGCAGCCCAGCCGCCCCGTGCGGGTCTTCCTGGCTCACGACTAAAGTCCTGTCCTGTGCCGACTCAAAAAAAGCCTCGCGCGTCTCAGCAATCTTCGACGACAATCACGTTTCTATTTGCGGCGGCGGAACTCATTTACTAGACGGAGGCGATCGATGAGGTTCAAGTACCTGGTGTTGTCGTCGCTTGTGCTGCTGGCGGTGGCCTGCGCGCAGCCGGGGCCAACGACTCCTTCGGCGGCGACCGGGGTGTCTTCTGCGAGCGCAAGCCTGGATCGCGTGTCAGGTCAAGGTCCCGGCCGCTCACCGCACGCCGCGACGATGCAGTTCGGTCAGGTTGATGTCGGGTCTCCCTTCCCACCGCCTGCCGGACACGACCAGTCCCCGCACGCGCAGGACAACGTCGTTCCACGGACCGTCGTCATCCGGCCGGGCGGCACGGTGACGTTCAACGTCCCCGCAGGTGTTCACCAGATTGCGATCTACGCCCCGGGCACCGAACCGGAGAGCATCGACACCAATATCGTGACATCGCTGGCGGCCTTTGCCGGATGCGCCGGCCCCCCGGTGGTCAACGCGCCGCTCGTGATCAACGATCCTACTAATCGAGTGGCAGTCCGCACGGTTCCCTGCTTTACACCCGCCCAGCGCTCCTACACGTTCACCACTCCGGGACGGTACCTGGTGATCTGCGCCTTCCTGCCGCATTTCGGCGTGGGCATGTACGGTTGGGTGGATGTGAAGGCGTAAGCAGTTACCGTTTGTTGGCGCCCTGGTTCACTCCGGTCCCTGACAGGATGTTGTACAGGCCGTAGTTCCCCTCGTGGCAAGCGTACTCGTACATGTAGTCCCGGGTCCTCGCCATGGGAACGCGGAATGTCCAGGGCTTCGTCCAGGTCGTCGGGTCGTCGACCGTGACGTCGTATTGCAGCGTGTCGGCGTCGACGCGCGTCAGGCGCTCGACGAGGCGAGAGGTGGGGCTCGCATCAAACGGTGTCCGATCAGGACGGAAATTCGTCGTCTCGACGACCAGCGTCTGGCCCTCCCAGCGGCCGCGCGAATCGCCCATCCACTGGCGCATGCCCTGCGGAAGATGCGGCCGTGCATCGAGCGGGATGACGCGCGCGTCGTGGACCATCTCGTTGAGAATGACGACGTGGTCGCGCGTCTGGAAGACCTGCATGTTGTTGTTGTAGGCGCTCGGCCGCATCGGGGGGCCGGAGTTGAAGCCGGCGATGCACCGGACGGCCGAGCTCAGCGTCTCGACCCAGCCGCCGGGCGTCGGTTCGTCGGCGCCCACGCCCTTGCGCGCCTCGCGCCGCGCGGCCCGCCGCTTTTCCGCCTCCGGCGTCACGGGAGGCATTCGTCCGTTGAGCGGGTCGACGATGAGCGACGTGCGCGTGGTCGTGACCTTCGTACCCTCGTCGAACCAGAAGTCGTTGTAGGGCACGACGCGGCCGGACGTGTCAGAATCGCGGCTCGCGCGCCGGATGGCCTCCTGGGCGAAAGTCTCGGCTTCCTCGCCCGAGAACACCTCCTTCTCGCCGAGCGTGCCCGGGCGTTCCATGGGTGTCAGGCTGCGGAAATCCCAGATGCCCTGCAGGTCCGGCGCACCCCACGCGGTGACCAGCGATGGTTTCTGGGCGCCGACGGTCGCGGCGAAGACAACGACGGAGAGCGCTGCGGCCAGCGCCTGCACCAACGCGACGTATCGCACGCGCATCGCACACTTCCTTCCTTCGTGCCCGCGCGCAGCCCGGGAATGTCCGCGCCTACTGCTTCCGGACAGTGTCCTTGGCCTTCGCGGAGCCCGTATAAGAGATGATCGCGTACAGGTCCTGAACCTCGAGTACAGCGCCGCTGCCTGTCTGTTTCTCGTCGGCGCCGAGCTTGACACCCGTGTCCGGATCGATGAGCGCCTCGCCGACGCTGAAGACCGTGAACTTGTCGCCGACCTTCAACCCGGCGTTCGCGCCCAGGTTGATCCACGCCTTGCCGGCGTCGGTCTTGATGATCCGTCCCTCGAGTCCCTTGGCAGGCGTGGCCGCCGTGGTCAGGCGATCGAGGTAGCCGCCGCTCACGAACTTGGCGACGGTCGCCTTGGAGGCCTTCTGAATGGTCTCACTGGCGAGCCCCCATTCGTTCTCGCGGCTGAGACTGGCCCCCCTGATGAAACCTCCACCCTTCTTCACCTCGGCGTCCCCCTGCACGGCCAGGATCCGCTCGGCCGTCGTCGTGTCGATCAACCGGATATTGATGGTGGCCTGCGCCTGCGTCATGCTGCCGCCGATCCCGGCGATGCCGCCCCTGGTGGTCTGGATGTTGAACTTGTCGATGCCGCCGACCAGGATGTACCTGACGCCCAGGATCTTGCCGATCTTGGCCGCGGTTTGCGGGTCGAGCGCGCCGGAGGCGGCCAGCCCCTGCTCCTTCATGATCAGGTTCAGCTTGTCGCGCTCGACGATGGTGAACTTGTCCGACAGCGTCGTGTTCTCGGAGAACTCCGTGTCGATCTGGTTGCGCGCGGCGGGGCCCATGTCGTTGAAGAACCACCAGCGGGACTCGGCGTTGTTTTCGACTTCCCAGATGGCGAGCCTGATCTTGCCTTGGGCATGGACCGGTATCGCGGAGGCCAATAAGAGTGCCCCCGACGCGAGCGCAGCACGACGCAGAATCTGCCTCATTCAATCCTCCGTATGAAACCGTCGAGAAGGATTATCGGAATCGCCGTCGAGCTTTGTCAATGGGAGGCAGAAAGGCAAGGCAGAAAGGCAGAAAGGCAGAAAGGCAGAAAGGCAGAAGGGCAGAAGGGCAGAAGGGCGGGCAGATCTGCCTATAATTGACCCTTCGAACCTAGAATCGGCAGGATCGACCGCGAAACAGTGTGCTGCCGGCTGGCGGCTGGAGGCGTGATAAGCATGCGAACTGTGTACTCCTGTGCAGTGATTGCAGCGGCTCTGGCCGCGGCGGCGGCCGCGGCCGCCCCCGACACCTATGGCGCCGGCGTGAGCTTGACGGAAGTGACGCCGCTCGCACGCCTCATCGAGCGTCCCGCACAGTTCGAGGGCAAGACCGTGCGAGTCGACGGCGTGGTCACCGCCGTCTGCACGGCGATGGGCTGCTGGATGGCCCTGACGCCCGAGCCGGCCGCCCAGGCGCCTGCGCCGCCGTCGGGAACCATGATAATCAAGGTCGACGATGGGGTCATCGTGTTTCCGGTCAGCGCAAAAGGCCGGCGGGCTTCGGCCCAGGGCGTCGTGCAGCGCGTGGGAGGCGGGGACCACCACGACCGCGAGGCGGCGCGCGAACATGCCAGGCAGGAAGGCCGTCCAGTGCAGTCCGCTGTCAGCTGGCAGATCAAGGCCACCGGCGCCGTGATCTACTGACGAGTCGATCGAAGCTGATCGCTGACAGCTGATCGCTGTTCGCTATTAACTTAGTGCGACATCGCGTACAGCAGGACGTTGACGCCGAGCGCGTACCCGTCGGGCGAGAACTGCAGGAAGAACTCGTGGTCCTCGCCCTCGCGCTCCCACGAATCGCCGATGTCGGTGTTGTGGGTCATCACGACCAGGATGCGGCCCTTCTCGTCGGCGATCATCCTGAAATCCGCGTAGGGGCTGTCCATCCCCCGCTCCTTGGTCTGCCCGCCGGTTCGCCGCCAGAACTGGATGTTGGTCACCTGCGGCACGCGCGTGATGTTGAACAGACTGTGGCGGATCGGATGCTCGGGCGGCACGTCCACGATCGGGTATTCGGGCAGCGCCTTTCGAATCTGTGACGACCAGTGCTCCCAGGCCGGGGTACCCCAGAAATCGTCCACCCAGAGGAACCCGCCCTTCAGCAGGTATTCGCGCAGCCGACTCGCCTCCTGCTCAGTCATGCCGATCGTCCCCACATCGGACGCGAGCGTGAACGGGCAGCGGAAGAGCGCGGGATCGGTGAGATGCACCACCCAGTAATTGGGGTGGCCGGAGGCATCGCGGCTGACGGGGGTCTTGGTCAGCTCCGACAGGCGCGTCATCAGGTTGATGCCGGCGTATGGATAGTCGGTCGCCCATCCGACGCCCATGTCCTCGCCCCTGACGCTGGTGTATTGAATCTTGCAGACGGTGAAGGCGCCGTCCTCGAAGTCGGCGGGCGGATACCGGGCCGGTACGCCAGGCCCCTCTGCCAGACGTCCCCAGCCGCCCCACCGCTGCGCCGACGCCGCGCCGGCGCTCACGATGAGCGCCAGCGCCGCGACGATGAGCGATGCTCGCCGACGACCGTTGGTCACAGGTATCACAATAGCGCAAATACGCGAGGTTCGACAGTTCGAGGGGTTCGACGGCGTCGAAGATGAGGGCGAGCGGTTCGGCGCCCTATCGATAGTTCCCGAAGTGGAGCGCGAGGCCGAAGTCCTGCTCCCGCAGCGCCTGCATCGCCAGCTGGAGATCGTCTTTCGACGGGGACGACACGCGAACCTGGTCGCCCTGGATGGCCGCCTGCACCTTCTTCAGCTTCCTGTCCTTGAGGAACTTGACGATCTCGCGCGCGGCTTCGATCGGGATGCCCTGCTGAATGGTCATGACGCGGCGGACCGTTCCTCCCGAGGCAGGCTCCGAGGGGGGGACCTTGAAGTTCTTGAGCGGCACACCCCGCCGCACCAGGCGTGTCTGCACGATCTCCCACAAGGCGGTCATCTTGAACTCGGTGTCAGCGACGAGCGTGAGGGTCTTGTCGGCTGCGCTGAGATCGATCCGCGCGGTCGCGCCCTTGAAGTCGTAGCGCTGGCCGATCTCTTTTCGGGCCTGGTTCAGGGCATTGTCGACCTCCTGGAAGTCGATTGGGGACGTGACGTCGAACGATGAAG
>CAZCEL010000135.1:1632-10154 GCA_964497175.1 uncultured Bifidobacteriaceae bacterium | reverse complement strand
CTGAGCCCGGTCGCGGATGAGGATCCTAGTAAAACCGTCGGGCGCACCGGTGCGCGGCCGGAGCGGGTCAGAGAGCCATCCGCCTCGCCGTGAGTGCCGTTAGCTGATCGTTGTGCGCTGCTCATCATTCTCCCTCGCGCCGCTGACCGCTCAGTGATCGCAGGAACGCGATGAGGTCCTCCTGCTCGGCCGGCGTGAGCGCGAGCGGCCGGAGCTGGCTGTCGAGACCGGGGTTGGGCGCCCCGCCCCGACTGTAGAAGGCGACGACCTCGGCGAGCGTGGCGAAGCTGCCGTCGTGCATATACGGCGCCGTGCGAGCCACCTCACGCAGCGTAGGGGTCTTGAAGGCGCCGCGGTCGGCCGCGGCCCTCGTCACGCGCGCCCGGCCCTCGTCGGTCAGTACGCCCGTACGCCAGGCCACGCCCGTGTTGTGGAACTCCTCGTCCGAGAAGGTCGGACCGACGTGGCAGCCGGTGCACCCGCCCTTGCCGCGGAAGATATCGAGGCCGCGGCGGGCCGGGGCGCTCAGGGCATCGCGCCGGCCGGTGATGTATCGATCGTACGGAGAGGCCCCCGCCTGAATGGTGCGCACGTACGCGGCGAGCGCCAGCGCGACCTGTCGAAGCGTCCAGGCGTCGCTCGCGGTCAGGCCGTCGTACGGGTCGTCGACAACGCCGCTCGCCTCCCTCTGTCGTTGTGCTTCAGAGCGTACGGGCGGATCGGGCTGTCGGCCTGGGGCGCCTGCGGATGAGGAGCGAGTTCTGCTGAGGCCGAATGCGGCATCCGCGAGGGATCTCGCACTCTCGCCGGATCCCCTCGTCGAGCCGCGGCCCGGATCCGGCGCCGACCAATCTGACATCGCACCGAAAGCTGCCGTGAACCGCTGCCGGTAGCGATCCGATGTTGCCAGCGCAACGACGCGCGCGGCCGTCATGGCCAGCTCGTCGGCATGAAGGATCGGCTGGAGCACCTGGTCCTCGAGCGTGGGAGCGCGCCCGTCCCAGAAGAAGCTCCGGCCCCAGGCGCGATTGACGATCGTCGGCACGTTGCGCGTGCCGCGCCGGCCGCCCACGCCCTTGGCGACTGTTTCACTGTTGGTGAACGCGCGCGCCGGATCGTGGCAGCTGATACAGGCCATCGACCCGTCGCGCGAGAGCCGCTTGTCGCGAAAGAGTCGTCGTCCCAGATCGATCTTGGCCCTCGTCAGCGGGTTCTCGTCCGGGTTGGGACGATAGAGGTCGAGACCGAGCGGCCGGCGCACGCCCTCCGCCGCTTGGATCGGCCGGGCCGACGGAAGGCCGGCGACTGCGCCGACCGCAGTGAGTACGATCGTGGCGGCGACACGAGAGACAGCACGCATGGTGGCTCCCAGGTTGTCGATGGCTCTTGCACTGCTCAGGAGACAAGCGTACCGATCGTGACCGATCCCTGTGTCAAGGTGTTGTCAAGAGTTGACAAGAACCCTGTCTCGTTTGTGTCACGGGCGGACAGCGATCAGCGATCAGCAGTCAGCGGACAGCCGACAGCCGACACCGAACAGCAGTCAGCGGTCAGCGGTCAGCCCGGCCGCGGCCGACGGCCGGATTGAACATGCATGTGACGAGCGTCACAGGTGAGCAGTCAGCGGACAGGTGCGCTGACAGCTGACTGCTGACCGCTGACCGTTGACTGCTGACTGCTGAACGCGCAGCCTCCTCAGCTCGCCGGCTCTCCTGCATTGACCGGCACGACCTGCCCCGAGATATTGCGCGCGTGATCGCTGCACAGAAACACCGCCAGCCAGGCGATGTCGTCGGCCGTCGCCATTCGCTTGAGTGGCGCGCGATCCACGAACGCCTTCCGAACCGCTTCCTCAGAAATCCCGCGCACCTCGGCCTGACCGGCGACGACGCGATCGATCCGATCGCCCTCGACGGCTCCCGGAGCTATGGCGTTGACCGTGATGTTGTACGGGCCGAGCTCGAGCGCCAGCCCGTAGGTCAGACCCATCTGGCCGGCCTTCGCCGAGCAGTACCCGACTCGGTACGCAAGTCCACGGCGGCCCGCCATCGACGCGATGTTCACGATTGCGCCGCGCCCGGCGCGGATCATCGCGGGCACGGCAAATCGGGCGCAGAGGTACGAGCTCGTCAGGCACGAGTCGATCGTGTAGCGCCAGTCGTCGAGCGAATAGTCCTGCACGGGAGCGGTCGGTCCCCCGTCGCCGGCGTTGTTCAGCAGGCAGTCGATATGCCCGAAAGACTGGAGGCCACGCTCGACGAGGTCGCGAGCTCCCGCTTCGGAGGCGAGGTCGGCCACCACAGCCGAGGCGCGCCCGCCGGCCCCCACGATGAGCTCCGCCGTCTCCTCGACGAGCTGAGCCGAGCGGGCCGCACAAACAACGGCCGCCCCCTCGCGAGCGAATAGCTGGGCGGTCACCCTTCCAATCCCCTTGCTCGCTCCGGTCACAATCGCCACGCGGCCATCCAGCATGTTCACAAGTCGCCTCCCAAGGCCTCACATCCTGACACTGCCGGGCGCTCCAGGTAACGGCGTTTTCTATTGCGACTCTGCAGTTGCGTGTGGCATTGGCGCGCCAGCCCGACCGCGTGCGACGCGACCCGGAGCCGTCATCCGCCTCGCAAAGGGGAGTGACAGCGGGCGGAGGGGTCCGCGCACTTGCCTGGGGCGAGTTCCCCGGGGAGGCGTGCTCATCGCCGTCGGGCCAGGGTCCTTACGCGGGGAAGCCGCGGTACGCTGAACGAGGTCACTCCGTCTCCCTCCCAGGACGATGAGCAAGTCCGACCTGCCGAAGAAGCAGGAAAACGGCCCGCCGTTTCTGGCAGAATTGTTGCCTGATCCGAAGTCGGAGACGCCCCATGATGTATTCGAAGGTACTGGTGACGTGCGGGCTTGTGGCGCTGATGGCCGCCGCTCCGGCAACAGCGTTGGCGCAACGGCGAGGGGGCCGCGACCATGGCCGTGCCGTTCCGAGAGGCTCGGTGCGCGTCGCCCGGCCCCCGGTGGTGCATCACTCGGTCAGGCCGCTGCGTTCTCGCTCGTTCTACGTGTATCCCTACGGCACTGGCGTCAACCTCGGCTTCTACTACGGCTATCCCGGGTTCTACCGACCTTATCCGTATTGGTACGGCTACCCGTCGTATGGCTATTATTCCGGCTTCGGCTCTCCATGGTCCGGATACCCGGGATATGGCTATCCGGGGTACGGCTACCGGTATGGGTACCCGGGGTACGGCTACGGATATGACTACGGCTACGGGGGGTGGGCCGGCCGCCTCGGCGCACGCCCGTACGGCGGTGTACGCATCGACCTGCCCGAACGCGACGCGGAGGTTTTTGCTGACGGCTACTTCGCCGGCATCGTCGACGACTTCGATGGCACATTCCAGGAGCTCAGGCTGGAGGCCGGGCCGCATCGGATCGAGATTCGAGCGCCCGGTCTCGAGCCGATCGCATTCGACGTGAATGTCGAGCCGGGACGAACTATCACCTATCGCACCGCGATGAGGCCCGCTCAGCCCTGACGTCGACCAGCCTGCCGCAGTGCTCTCAGCGGCTGCCTCTCGCGTGTCGACGCGGCGCGCCAATGTACAATTGACCCCGTCGTGAACGGTGCTCCTCCCTCTGGGCATCCTCGATCTGTTTCTGCCGCCAGTCTGACGTCAGGAGTCGCGCGAAGATTTCGCCGGACCAGCGTGGGGCTCGCGTCATCGCTGGCGAAGGTCGCGATCGGGGCACTCGTGGTCGGGCTGCTTGCTCTCGCAGCCGGCGATATCTCCGGCCAGGCTCCCACGCCACAGTTGACGCTGCTCTCGCGCGAAGGCCGTCGAACCCTCCCCCTCGCCGTCAACCAGGGGCAGGACATGGTGGCGCTCGACGATCTTGCACCGGTCTTCCAGCTGGCCGTGCGAGAGGTGGCTGGCGCCCTCACTGTCTCGTACAAGGGAAAGACGGTCGTGCTGACGCCCGATCAGACCATTGCGTCGGCCGCGGGACGGCTCATCTCGCTGCCGGCCGCACCCTCTCGCGTCAGCGGCCGGTGGCTGGTGCCCGTGGAGTTCATCGGCCGGGGGCTTGCCCCGATCTACGACACGCGCCTCGACCTCCGGCGCGCCTCACGCCTGCTCGTCATCGGCGAGCTGCGCGTCCCCCGGGTGGTGATCCGCCACGAGCCGCTTGGCACTTCCGTCCAGCTTGCGATTGACGCGACGCCGCCCGCGGCGAGCACCGTGACGCAGGAAGGCCCCAATCGGTTGACGATCCGGTTTGACGCCGACGCCATCGATGTCGCCTTTCCGTCGTTTCAGCCTCAAGGGTTCGTGCAGGCGCTCGGCACGATCGAGCCAGCGACGATTCACGTGGAACTCGGTCCACGGTTCGTCTCGTACCGTTCAGCCGCCGAAACGATAGACGATACGGCCAGGCTGGTGCTCGACGTCCTCGGCCCGCCGAGCGCGGCCACGGCTGCACAGACGACGACCGACGAGCCGGCACGCCTCGACTTTCCGCGGTCGGCGCAGTCGTCTCGCGCGTTGCGGACGCTCGCGATCGACGCGGGCCACGGCGGCGACGAAGCCGGTGCGAGTGGCCAAGCCGGCACGCTCGAAAAGGACGTGACGCTGGCGGCCGCGCGACGGCTGCGAGCCGCCGTGGAAATGCGCCTCGGCTTGCGCGTCGTCATGACGCGCGAGGACGATCGGACGGTGCCGTTGATGGACCGGACGGCCATCGCGAACAACAACAAGGCGGACCTGCTCCTGAGCCTCCACGCCAACGCGTCGTTCCGCAGGAGCGCCGCGGGTGCGGTCGTCTACGTCGCCCAGTTCGACCAGTCGACCGAGCCGGTGAAGGTGCGCGTGCCAGAGCGCGTGCCGGTCTTCGGCGGCGGTTTTCGAGACATCGAGATTGTCCCCTGGTACCTGGCCCAGACTGCTCACCGCGGCCGGTCGGAAGAGCTCGCCCAGTTGATCGTCGGGCGGCTCCAGGGTCTCGTGCCGCTCGGCGCCCGTCCTGTGGACCGTGCGCCGCTTCGTGTGCTCGAATCGGCCAACATGCCGGCGGTGCTGCTCGAGATGGGGTACCTGTCGAACGAGGACCAGGAACGCCAGCTCGCCAGCGGCGATTTCCAGAACACGATCGTGCAGAGCCTCGTGGACGCGCTCATGACGTTCCGAGGCGCCGGGCGATCGTCGGGTGGAGAAGGCCGGTGACGATCGGTCGCGCGTGCGCGCTGGTCCTCCTGACGAGTGCGGTCGCCGCACTCACGACGGCGGCCTGGCTGACCTTTCCAGCCTGGTTCCCGGCCGAAGACGTCAGCCGGCGGGAGGAACCCAGGCACGACTCGGATGGCCGGCGCATCAAGGCGCGCCTCTTCTACCTGACCGAGGACGGCACGCGACTGATCGCCGTGGAACGCGATGTGCCCTACGCGGACAGCGTGGAGGAGCAGGCGCGGGAAATCATCTCTGCACAGATTGCGCCGGCGATCGAGCAGCACGTGTCGGCAATTCCGCCGGGGGCCGGGCTGCGCGCGCTCTTCGTCACGCCCGGGGGCGAAGCCTTCGTCGACATGAGCGTCGAAATGGCCGCGGCGCATCCGGGGGGGTCGCTCAGCGAACTTCTGACGATCTACACCATTGTCAACGCGCTGACAGCGAACCTGCCGACGGTGACAGCCGTGCAGCTGCTCATCGACGGGAAGGAGGTCGACACGCTTGCCGGGCACGTGGACCTGCGCAGTCCGCTGGCGCGGAGTCTCGCCTGGCTGCAGGACGCCGAAGCGTCCGCAGCCGCCCCCGAATCCCAGCTGAGTGTGCGACACCCGGACCAGGACACGAGGAATCCCTGACGATGCGCTCCGACCACCGCGCGGCGAACGAGCTGCGCGAAACGATCATGACGCCCAACTACCTGCCGCAGGCGGAAGGATCCGTGTTCATCCAGACAGGCCGGACCAGGGTCATCTGCACGGCCAGCGTCGAAGACCGCGTGCCGCCGTTTCTGAGGAACACGGGTAAGGGATGGGTCACGGCTGAATACGGCATGCTGCCGCGCGCCACCAACACACGAACATCCCGCGAGGCGGCCACCGGGAGGGTGGGCGGCCGCACCCAGGAGATTCAGCGGCTCATCGGGCGCTCTCTGCGCTCGGTCACAAATCTTGCCGGTCTCGGGGATCGGACCATCTGGATCGACTGCGACGTGATCCAGGCCGACGGAGGCACGCGAACCGCCTCCATCACGGGCGCGTTCGTCGCGCTGGCGCTCGCCTGCGAACGGCTCCGCGAGCGCGATATCCTGCGCACGATTCCGCTGTCGGATTACGTCGCGGCGACAAGCGTCGGCATCGTCGATGGCGAGCCGCTGCTGGATCTGGCCTATGACGATGATTCCCGCGCGGAGGTCGACATGAACGTGGTCAAGACCGGTAACGGTCGCTTCATCGAGGTGCAGGGGACCGCCGAAGGCGTGCCGTTCGGCCGCGACGCGTTGAACATCCTGCTCGATCTGGCCGATCATGGAATCCGGCAGCTGGTGGACAAGCAGCGCGCGCTCGTCGGCCATCTGATCGCCCAACGCATGTAGGAATCGCCGCGCGCGGTCGCATATGTCAGGGACACTGTGCCGTTCGGCCATCGTGACGCCGATTGGCCCGATGCTCGCGGTCGCATCCGCGCACGGGCTGTGCGCGCTCGAGTTCGGTTCGCGCGAGCGCCTGCCGAGGCTCGAGGCACGCCTGGCGCGGTGGTGCCGCGGCTGGGAGGCGCGAGACGGCTCCAACTCCGTCATCGAGGCCGTTCGCGGCTGGTTGTCGCGGTATTTCGACGGGACGAGCGCCGACGCGAGCCAGGTGCCGCTGGATCTGCGGGGTGCGCCCTTCGAGTTGCGCGTCTGGACGGCGCTTCGCGAGATCCCCCCGGGCGCCACGTCGACATACGGGGCGATCGCGGGACGTGTCGGCTCGCCGGGCGCCGCGCGGGCGGTCGGGATGGCCAACGGCGCCAATCCGATTGCGATCATCGTCCCCTGCCACCGGGTCATCGGCGCGAACGGGACGCTGACGGGTTACGGTGGCGGACTCGATCGCAAGCGCTGGCTGCTCGCCCACGAGCGCCGCTGGAGCGCGACCAGGCGCCCGCCGCAGGCGGCAGATCTGTTCAGTGTATTGGACGACGGCCGGTAGTCTCGTGTCCGTCGTGTCCCTCGCGTCGGTCGCGCTCCAGGAACGCGCGGAGCTTGTGGAACGCCGCCCCTCTGTGGCTGACCTCGATCTTGCGCCCGCCCGCTTCGGCCAGCGTGCAGCCGAACGGCGGGTAGAAGAAGATCGGGTCGTACCCGAATCCGCCGCTTCCTCGAGGAGCCGGGGCAATCTGGCCCTCGACTGTTCCGCG
Organism: uncultured Bifidobacteriaceae bacterium; assembly: GCA_964497175.1. Taxonomy (GTDB): domain Bacteria; phylum Acidobacteriota; class Vicinamibacteria; order Vicinamibacterales; family CAVVIG01; genus CAZCEL01. The sequence goes on along the minus strand of CAZCEL010000135.1, from coordinate 2,763 downwards.
CGCTTCGAACACGATCCGAGTCACCTCGGCCAAGGCCACGGCGCAGACAAAGCGTGCCGGGCTCGTGGACAGGCCCATGCGGGCGAGGTCCTGGTAGATCAGTTGAAACTTCTCGGGATACCGGGCCGTGGCGCCGCCCAGTCTGGCCGATTCGACGCCGGGCGCTCCTCCGAGCGCGTCGATCTCCAGGCCCGAGTCCTCGGCAACGGTCAGCAGACCGGTACGCGCCGCATAGTACAGCGCCTTTGAGCGAGCGTTCTCGGCGAACGTCGCTCCGGTTTCTGGCGGCGGGTCGATAGAAGGGCGTTCGGCCGCCTCCACGCCTTCGGCGCGCAAGTCGGACAATGCCAGCAGATCGTAGGGAACTCCTGCGAGGAGGGCTCTGATCTCGGCGAGCTTGCCGGCGTTGGTCGTGGCGATGAGCAGCGCGCGCATCGCCGCATCTTACGTCGACCGACACGGCGCCAGGCGATGCCTGCAGGCGTGCGCCGGCTGGCAGGGACGCGATTCGGCACGGCCGTTCGCGTGTCTCGACAGCCTCGCCGCCGATCGTAGTGTGACAAGGTGAGGGCGATGTAGAATGGCCGGGGATAAACCTTCCGGATGGCCTGGCTGTTCTCGTTCTTCTTCAAGTACCCGGCATACGTCTTCGAGCAGGGCGACTTCGCGCTGGCCGCGTCTCGAACGTCGATGATGATCCTGGTGGGGATGGCGCTCGTGGCGTCGGCCGCGCTCGTCACCTACAGAGGCATCGCGACCGAGGGGTCGACACGCGATCGCGTGGTGCTCGTGGGCCTGCGCCTGGCGCTCATCGCTGCGCTGACCTTCTGCCTGCTGCGGCCGTCGCTGATTCTCAAGGCGGCCGTGCCGCAGCAGAACTTCCTGGGCGTCCTGATAGACGACTCGCGCAGCATGACCATCGCGGACCGGGACGGGAAGCCGCGCACCGAATTTGTCCAGACCCAACTCGGCGGACCAGACAGCCCGCTGCTCGCTGCCCTGTCGCAGCGCTTCGTGCTCCGGTTCTTCCGTTTCTCCTCGGGGGCCGATCGCCTGGCAAATGCGGCAGACCTCAAGTACGGCGGCACGTCCACGCGGCTCGGTCCGGCGCTCGAGCGCGCGCGCGACGAG
>CAZCEL010000135.1:0-1622 GCA_964497175.1 uncultured Bifidobacteriaceae bacterium | reverse complement strand
GCCTCAAGGCGCGGTCGATTCCGGTGTTTACCGTCGGCGTCGGCCAAGAGCGGTTCGAGAAGGACATCCAGATTGCCCGAGTCGAGACGCCGCGCTCCATTCTCAAGGGCACTTCGCTCGCCGTTGACGTCACCCTCGCGCAGACCGGCTACGCGGGCGCCAAGGTGGCGCTGCAGGTCGAAGACGAAGGCCGCATCGTCAGCTCGCAGGACGTGGCCCTGCCGCCCAACGGCCAGTCGGCGACGGTGCGGGTGAATTTCGTCGCCTCCGATCCCGGCCCGCGTCTCTACCGGTTCCGCGTCGCGCCGCAGCCCGACGAGCAGGTCACGCAGAACAACACGCGCGATGCGCTTGTCGAGGTCAACAACCGCGAAGAGAAGATCCTGTACATGGAAGGCGAGCCGCGGTGGGAGATGAAGTTCGTCCGGCGCGGTGTCGAGGACGACAGGAACCTCGCGGTGACCATTCTCCAGCGCACCGCCGAGGATAAGTACCTGCGCCTGAACGTGGGCAGCGAGGACGAGCTCGTCGGCGGCTTTCCGAAGACGCGCGAGGAGCTCTTCGCGTATCGGGCGTTGATCCTCGGCAGTGTCGAGGCCGCCTCGTTCTCGCCGGACCAGCTGCGAATGCTGGCCGATTTCGTGAGCAAGCGCGGCGGCGGTCTGTTGATGCTCGGCGGGCGCCGGTCGTTCGCCGAAGGGGGCTGGGCGGGCACGCCGGTGGCCGAGGTGCTGCCGGTCGAGTTCGACGGCGGCGGTCCGCGCAACAACAACGCCGGCGGCAACGCGCCCGCGTACTTCTCGTGGGTGTCCGTCCGGCCCACCCGCGTGGGGGTGACGTATCCGGTGACGCAGCTCGCCGAAGGCGAAAAGGCCTCGACTGCCCGCTGGGACGAGATGCCGTCGATCAGCACCGTCAACCCGGTGTCGCAGGTGAAGCCGGGCGCGACCGTGCTGCTCACGGGCACGACGCCGGCCAAGCAGGAGCAGGTCGTGCTCGCGTTCCAGCGGTACGGCCGCGGCAAGTCGCTCGCGTTTCCGGTACAGGATTCGTGGCATTGGAAGATGGACGTCAAGATCCCTGTCACCGACACGACGCACGCGACGTTCTGGCGCCGGCTCGTCCGCTGGCTGGTCGACGGCGTGCCGGATCCGGTGGCGGTCCGGACCGCGGTCGACCGCGTCGAGCCGGGGGAGCCCATCAGGCTCACAGCCGAGGTCGTGGACGGGGCGTTTGTCGAGGTCAACGACGCGCAGGTCGTCGCGCGGATGACCGCCCCGTCGGGCAAGACGGCTGACGTGCCGCTCGAGTGGACCGTCACGCGCGACGGCGAGTACCGCGGCACGTTCGTCCCGGATGAACCGGGACTCTACCAAGTGAAGGCGACGGCCGTACGCGATCAGAAGGAGCTCGGCACGAGCCTCATGCACGCGCGCGTGTCGGCCGGCGACGCCGAGTACTTCGACGCCGAGATGCGGTCGTCGCTGCTGCGTCGTGTCGCCGAGGACACCGGGGGGCGCTTCTTCACGCCCGCCGATGTGTCGGGGCTGCCCGAGGCGATCAGCTTCAGCGGGCGCGGCGTGAAGAAGCGCCCCCCGGTGTCCTCGGCGACACGACGCAGC
>CAZCEL010000134.1:0-10291 GCA_964497175.1 uncultured Bifidobacteriaceae bacterium | reverse complement strand
TGCCTTCCTGCCTTCCTGCCTTCCTGCCTTCCTGCCTGGCTTCATTCCGGCAGCGCGAATGCGAAGATCGCGTGCCCGGCCGCGATGGCGACGTACTGCTTGCCGTCCACCTGGTACGTCATCGGGCCGGCCGCCATCTGTCCACCCAGATTCGACTTCCAGAGCGGCTCGCCCGTGCGGGCGTCGAGCGCCTGGAAGTAGCCCTCGCGCCCCCCGGTGAAGAGGAGATCGGACGCCGTCGTCAGCACGCCGCTGTCGGTCACGTCGGTCATGTAATAAGTCCACTTGCGGTCGCCGGTCCGCGGATCGAGCGCGATGACCGCGCCGTGGCCGACCGCCTCGGTCCAGTTGTTGATGGCGCCGCGCCGAAGCGTCGGCGTGGCTGGCGCACCGGGCACGGGGACGTACGGCCGCGGAAAGCCGCCGCCGAAGATCTGACCTGCCTTATAAGCCGCTTCCTGAGGGGAATAGATCGAGCCGTAGTTGTCCCAGATCGGCAGGTAGAAGAGACCCGTCCGCGGACTGTACGACGGCGAGTACCAGTTGGTGCCGCCCTGATTGCCGGGAAATGTCGGCATGCCCGCCGGCTGCGGCGTCTGGATCGGCCGCCCGCTCGGCGTGAAGCCGCTCATCCAGTTCACCTTCACGAACGGCTTCCCGAGGAGGAACCGTCCGTTGGTGCGATCGAGCACATAGAAGTTGCCGTTCCGGTTGCCCCAGAACATCAGCTTCCTGGGGACGCCCCGCCAGTCCATGTCCACCAGCACCGGAATCTGGACCGAGTCGTAGTCGTAGCCGTCGTTCGGCGTGAACTGATAGTGCCACCGCAGTCGTCCGGTGTCGGCGTCGAGCGCGATGACCGACGAGGAGTACAAGTTGTCGCCCTCGCGCTGCTTCGGATTCCAGTCGGGTCCTGGGTTGCCGACGCCCCAATAGGTGAGATTGAGGTCCGGATCGTACGACCCGGTCAGCCACACCGGACCGCCACCAGTCTGCCAGGAGTTGCCCTGCCAGCTTTCGTGGCCCGGTTCGCCAGGGCCCGGCACGGTGTTGAAGCGCCAGACCTGCTTGCCGGTTGCCGCCTCGAAGGCGGCAATCCACCCGCGTATCCCGAACTCGCCGCCGGCTACGCCGACCACCACCTTGTCCTTGATGACGAGCGGCGCCATCGTCAACGAATACCCGTCGGCGTAGTTGGGCGTCAGCGTGTTGGTCCAGACGGGTCGACCGGACTTGGCGTCGAGCGCGATGAGCTGCCCGTCGAGGGTGCCGTAGAACACGCGGTCGCCGAGGACGGCGACGCCACGGTTGACCGAGCCGCAGCACGGCTTGATATCGGCGGGGAGATTGTGGCGGAAGATCCAATAGACGCGGCCGGTTTTCGCGTCGAGCGCCACGACGTCGTTGATGGGCTGCGTGAAGTACATGACGCCGTCGACCACGAGCGGCGTCGCCTCGAAATTCTGCAGCGACGAGTCGACCTGGAACACCCACGCCTGCTGCAGGCGTTTCACGTTGCTGGCATCAACCTGCTTGAGCAGACTGTGCCGGTGGCTCGCGTAGCCACCCGAATACGTCAACCAGTTCTGGGGTTCCTGCGCGGCCTTCAGCAGTCGATCGTAGGTGACCTGTGCCCGCATCCCGAGGGGAATGGCGAGCGACAGCGACAGCGCGAACAGTACACGTCTTGTCATGATCGGTTCCCATCAGCTGTGTGGGAGCCGGCTCCAGCCGGCGCAATCCTTCTGGAGGCGGATCCCACGAGTTCAGCGTCCACCATCAATGAGTGCGCACCAGCTAATGGCCGGGCGGCTGGCCCTGGCGCCCGCCGGGCTGCGGAGCGCCGCCGCCTGCTGGTGGCCCACCCTGTCGGCCCCCCGCGCCCGCTCCCGTGCCGCGTCCTGCTCCACGGAGGGACGCGAGGTACGCCACGACATCGGCGAGCTGTTGGGGGCCCAGCTTGTCCTTGTACGAGGGCATCGCCGAGGCCGTGAGAATTCGAAACTCCTTCAGCTCGGACTTCTCGACCGTCATGAGCTGTTCGCTGTCGGTCATCAGTTGAATCGTGAAGGTGTCTTCGTTCAGCCGGCGGCCGTTGATCGTGCGGCCGTCTTTGGTCACGAGGCGCACCGGCCGGTTGATCGGCATCATCAGGCTGTTGGGGTCGAGCAGCGATTGCTGAATCGCGGCGGGACTTCTGGAGCTGCCGATGTCACTGAGATCTGAAGCGGTTCGCGACCCCGTCGCGCCGACACGGTGGCAGTTCTGGCACCCGCTGCCTTCGAACAGCGATCGGCCGCGACCAACGTCGCCAAGCGCGACCACCGTCGCGTTGAAGTCGCGCATGTTGCGGAGGTAGGCGACGACCGCGCCGAGCTGCGCCTGATCCAGTTTGCGGCCGGGCATCGAGGTGCCCGCGATGCCGTTGGTGATGATGCGGCGCAGATCGTCATCGCTCGTCGCGTTCCGGAAGCGACCGCTCCGCAAGTCCGTGCCGCCGACCTGATCGCCGGTCGGCCCATGGCACTGCGAACACTGCAGGGCGTACACCACGGACCCCGCCTGAATGTCCGTTTGAGAGTACTCACCTGCGTGCTGAGCCGTCTGAGACTGCTGCGTGGCATGGGTCGCAACAGGCAGGACAACAATCAAGCCTGCCGCCGCGAGCATCAGATACCTGTCGAGCGTGTTCATGCTCTCTCTCCGGTAAGGATCTTACACTTGCCGACGGCCCATTCGCGGGATTTCTGGCCGTCATCCATCTTCGCATCTCCCGCCTTCCCTTACATGCTTTCAACGTGCTGGAGAGACGCAGCAAGTCGGCCTCGGTTGAGCCAAGCCAGGGGACGGGCTCGAGCTTCTGCACCCGCCCGTCGAAGCAGTCGGTCAGGTGCAGATGTCTCGTCGATGGGCCGTCTTGACGCCCGCGACGAGTACTCGATCTAATCGAAATTTGGTCTAGACGAATTTCGTGTCAGTCCGTGATATGGTCTACAGGCGTGGAGCCCCGTTATCTGACCCCCGCGCTTGTCGACCGGTGCTTCGACTCCCACAAGATCGCCCTCGTGTCGGGGCCGAGGCAGTGCGGCAAGACCACGCTCGCCCGTCTGCTGCTGGACGAGCGCCGCTCCGGCGCCTACCACAACTGGGACGACGTCGAGACGCGCCGGCTCTGGGTGAAGAAGCCGGGCGCGATGTGGCCCCCATCGTCCTCTCGCCCGTCCCTGCTCGTGCTCGACGAGATCCACAAGGCGCGCGGTTGGAAGCGGACGCTCAAGGGCCTGTACGACACGCGGCCGCACCCCGCGGACATCCTCGTCACCGGCAGCGCCCGTCTCAATCTCTACAAGAAGGGGGGCGACAGCCTGCTCGGCCGGGCGTTCCATTTCCGGCTGCATCCGTTTTCCCATGGCGAGCTCGAGCGGTCCGATCTGCCTGACGCGCCCGACGCCCGACTGGGGGCCATGTTCGAGCGGGCGCTCCGCAGGGACCGGGGCGCCGCGGGACGCTTCCAGGCGCTCCTGCGCTTCGGCGGGTTCCCGGAACCGTTTCTGGCGGCCGACGATCGCGGGTCACGGCTCTGGCGCCGCAGCCGCGTCGAGAAGGTCGTCCGTGAGGACCTGCGGGACCTGTCCCGGCTGCCCGAGCTTTCACGGGTCGAGATGCTGGCGGCGCTGCTGCCCGAACGAGTGGGCTCGCCGTTCTCCCGTAATTCACTGCGCGAGGATCTCGAGGTCAGCTTCGACACCGTGGCCCGCTGGCTCGCTGCGCTGATGGAGCTGTACTACGCGTTCGAGATCCGGCCCTTTACCAAACGTGTCGCGCGATCGCTGAAAAAGGAAGGCAAGCTGTATCTCTGGGACTGGTCCGAGGTCGAGGCCGAAGGCCCGCGCTTCGAGAACCTGGTCGCTTGCCATCTGCTCAAGGCGTGCGACTTCTGGACCGACACGGGGGAAGGCACGTTCGACTTGTGCCTGCTCCGCAATCGTGAGAAGGAAGAGATCGATTTTCTGATCGTGCGGGACGGAGAGCCCTGGCTGCCGGTGGAAGCCAAGGTGGCCGACACCGCGCCCGCGCCGCACTGGCGGAAGTTCCTCCGATACCTGGGCACGCCGGTGGCCCTGCAGATCTGCGCGACACCGAACGTGTGGGACGAGCGCCGGGCCGACGGGACGACCCTGCTCGTGGCCAGCGCCGACGAGGTGCTTCGCTACCTGGTGTGACGCTGGCGGACGCGCCGCTGAAGCCCCTGCGGGTGCCTGACTGGCGGATGTTGCCTTCCATGACGTAGCGGGCCGCCCTGGGGCTCGAGCCGAGCGGGATGACGTGCACGAGGTCAATCAGCTCATCTGGCACTGCGGGCTTGCTGATCGCGGGCATCGGATCCCGAAGGATGGACGCAGCCAGCTGCATCTCGGTCGTGCCCTGAAACGGCCGCGTGCTAGTAAGCAAGAACGTGGAGCCGGCGTGCGCTTCTCGGACGACTGCGTCGGGGCCTCGCACGGGAGAGCAGACGTCCTGACAGCCGGAGGCTCGTGAGTTGGTCTCGCGAATGTCGCGCCCAGCAACCTCGCTGACCATGCGCGAGCAGCTGCATCGAGCGTGCCCGACTCGTGCTCCACGAGGAGGGCCATCGCACGCAGCAGGGCTCTTGCCTTCGCCCACGCATGCTGCTCGGAGTAGAGCGCCGGCTCGCTCAGGGCACGGAGACCCGGTAAATGTTGCGCTGAATGAAAAACTTCATGAAGGCATGGACCGCCGGGTCGGGGCCGGGGAACGCGCCGAGCCCGATCAGCCGCGCACCTCGCAAGGCGGTGATCTCGTCCGCCGTCCTGAATCCTGCGGCTGGTATGGGCGGCAGGGCCTGGCCCGGCTGTAAAGGAATCGCGTAGATGGACTCCTGAAAGCGCAGATAGAGGAGTGTCCCATCCGACGACCAGTTCACGTTGTAGGGCGCAGGGCCTCGCTCGAAACTGACCGACTGGGCGCACTTCTCGCAGATCAGCCTGGGAGACCCGCCGCCGACCGCGTACACGACCACAGCATTCGGCATCGCATCATTCGGACCCTCGACCACGACCCACGTGCCGTCGGGGGACACACTGAATCCTGTGTCCGCAAGGAATACCTGTCGTCCCAGGTAGCTGGGTGTGGGCACCAGCTCAGGCGCATCATCACCGCTTTCTTTGACACGATAGAGAAAATTGGTTCCCTTCTCCTGCCCCGTGAAGAGCACGTCGCCCGACGCGCCGAAGAACGCCTTCCGAGCGTCGCGGGTGGTCACCTGCCGCGGCGGGGAACTGCGGTCGAGGGTCGCCACCCACACGGGATAACGTCCCGCCTCGTCAGACGCGACGAACGCCACGCGGAGGCCGTCAGCGGAGATCGTATAGTGCCGCATCAGAAAGTCGGGCAGCAGCCGCTGGCGCTGTCCCGATTCCAGGTCTGCAACCCACAGCTCTCCGCTCGTGATGCTGCCGGCTCCTCCGGCGCGCAGCAGGTAGTACAGCTTCTTGCCGTCAGGAGAGAAAGAAGGAAGAAGAGCGAAGCCTTCCGACGTGATCTGCCGATCGCCGCGCGAGTCGTGGACCCACAACGTGCTCTGGCTCGTGCCGATGGAGGTGACGAAGGAGCGACCGTCAGGAGAGAATTCGATTCCCTCCTCTTGAGTGGCACCAGAAGTGACCTGCTCGGGAGCGCCGTCGGGGAAACGCTGACGCCAGATGTGATAGCCGTTTCCGGTGTTGGCCGAGAAATACATCCATCGTCCGTCCGGCGACCAGGCGGCGTCGGTGCATTGTGACGGCGCAGGGCCAACGGGCTTCCCCTCAGAACTGCCGTCGAAGGGCACCAACCGGCAGGGCATCCAGGCGCTGAACGTCATCTCAACGAGCAGGACTTGCCTGCCATCGGGCGAAAGGTAGGAGCGGTGTGCCATGCTGCTTTCCTCGGCCGGCATGTAGACCGTGCGCTGATCGGAGCGGCTCTCGGTCGAGGTGACGACCCCCATCTGCTGGCCTCGTCCGGTCATTTCGGAAAACAGGAGCCCCGGCTGTCCCCCTCCCCGCATGATCCAGGTAAGCCCCTCCGCATTGGTCAGAAGGAGGCTCGGTTGCCCTCCGAGTACAGGTACGACCCAGGTGTTCCACCGCGCCTCCGCGTCAGTCGCTGTGTATGTGATGCGCGCCCCGTCTGGCGAGAACTTCGGGCCCATCTTCTGGTGATCGTCGCGTGTAAGTTGCAGCGGTTCTCCGCTGGGCAGAAGCTTCACGTAGATCTGTCCCGGACCAAGGAACGTGCTCTCCCCCCGGATGAATGCCAGCATGCGGCCGTCCGGTGAGAGCGCTGGCGACGTGGCCGAGTCGGCGAAGTTGGTGAGCTGCGTGTATTCGAGCCGGGCTGGCGCCGACGGTTGACGGACTCTGGTCATGAACAGCCCGCCCGCGGCCGCAATGACGGCAACCGCGGCGCCCGCCGCCAGCCATCGTCGTCCACGCCAGGAACGAGACGGCGCCGCGAGCGCCTGCGGGGCTTCTGCGCTGTACCGCACGAGGCGACGGAGATCGACGACCATCTCGCGCATCGACTGGAAGCGGTGTGCCGGGTCCTTTTCGAGGGCCTTCTCGACGACCAGGCGCAGCGCCGGCGGCACCTCGTCGGGCAACCGTCCGGCCGCGCGGTGGACGATGGCCTGCAGCAGGTCGAGATCCGAGGCCCCCGTGAACGGTCGCTGGCCGGCCAGCACTTCGTACAACACGACACCGAACGAGAAGATGTCGCTTCGGACATCGATCGGTTGTCCTGAGGCCTGCTCGGGCGACATGTAGGCAATCGTGCCGACGATGCCCCCCGGGCGCGTGCGCGTTTCGGTCACCGCGCGAGTGTCAACGTCTGGTGCCGCGCGTTCGTCGAGCTTCGCCAGGCCGAAGTCCGCCAGCTTGGCGTAGCCGCTCGTCGTGATCAGAATGTTCTCCGGCTTGACGTCGCGGTGCAGAATGCCGGCCTGGTGCGCCACGGCGAGCCCATCGGCGACGCCGAGCAGCAACTCCAGAATCTCGTGCCACCCCCGTCTCGTTGCACGTGCCCAGTCCCTGAGGGTGCCGCCGTCGACGAACTCCGTGACGAGATACTGACGGCCCTCCACCTCGCCCGCGTCGTGCACCGTCAGGATGTGCGGATGATTGAGCGAGGAGGCCATCTGCGCTTCGCGCTGGAAGCGCCGCCGCGCAGCCGGACTGGCGAGATCGTCGGCCAGAAACTTGATCGCGACGGGCCGATTGAGCTTGGTGTCGAGCGCGCGATAGACGACGCCCATGCCGCCCGTGCCAAGCAGCGCCTGCAGCTCATACACGCCAAGCCGCTGGCCGGTCAGCACCGGCTCACGGACGTCATCCGACATCTGTACCGCCGCAGCGAGTGTACTGCCGTAGCGAGCGCCGGATCATCAAGAGAGCCAACCGCCGATGCGGCCAGCTTGTTTCGCGGTGACTGTATTCTACTTGAGCGCTTCAAGACGCGGCGACAGCGCCTTCCTGCCTTCCTGCCTTGTGCCTCGTGCCTTCCTGCCCTTCTGCCTTTCTGCCTTCCTGCCTTTCTCGTTCGCGGTATAGTGCTCCAGCATCAAGGCGAATGAGGAGGATTTCCCATGACGACTCTTCGGTGGGTGCGCATGGCGGCGACCTCGGGCGCTGCAATCCTGGCCGCGGCCGCTCTGGCCTGGACGAGTGGCGGCCGCGTTGCCGCGGCGGCCAACGACATCACCGGCGTGGTCACCGGGCCGAAGGGTCCGGAAGCGGGTGTGTGGGTGATCGCCGAAACAAAGGACCTGCCGACGACGTTCCGCAAGATCGTCGTCACCGACGATGCGGGCCGGTTTCTGGTCCCGGAGCTTCCTGCTGCGAATTATCAGGTCTGGGTCCGGGGCTACGGTCTGGTCGACTCGGCCAGAACCACCGCCAAGCCGGGCGCGGACGTGCGGATTCGCGTGACGCCAGCCGCCACGCCTCGCGACGCGGCCGCGATCTACCCGTCCGCGTACTGGTACTCCCTGCTGCGCGTGCCGGAAGCCGGCGAGTTCCCGGGCACCGGCGACAAGGGAAACCGCATCAGCCCGAACATGCGCACGCAGGCCGACTGGATCGACCGGCTGAAGGACGGCTGCCAGTTGTGCCATCAGATCGGCAACAAGGCCACGCGTGAGCCGCCGCCGATGATCAACCCGAAGGACTTCCCGTCCACGAAGGCAGCATGGCTGGCGCGGATTCGCGCCGGAGGCGCCGGTCCGGCCATGATGGTCGAGGCCGGCAAGATTGGCAGCGATCGCCTGCTCGAGCTGTACGCCGAGTGGGAGGACACGATCAAGGCCGGCGCCGTGCCGCCTGCGCCGCCCCGTCCCCAGGGCCGCGAGCGCAACGTCGTCCTGACGATGTGGGGATGGGGGACGCCGCAGGGGATGGTCCACGACGAGGTGGCGACCGACAAGCGGAATCCGCGGCTGTATCCGAACGGCCCGGTGTACGGGGTCGGCGGCGCGGGGCTCGTGATCACCGATCCGCGGACCCACCGGTCGGAGCAGATCAACCTGCCGACGCGGGTGGAAATGCAGCGACAGGGCAACTCGTACCAGGGAGTGTCCACCGCCGTGCCGTCGCTCTACTGGGGCAACCAGCGCGGCGACACCGAAGGCCGCAACGCCCACAACCCGATGATGGACGACAAGGGACGGCTGTGGATCACGCAGGGGATCCGCCCTGGAACCGACAACCCGGCGTGGTGCAAGGAGGGATCGTCACATCCTTCAGCGAAGTACTTCCCGATCGAGCGGAACTCAACGAGCCGGCAGCTGTCGCACTTCGACGTGAAGACGCGGAAGATGACGCTCATCGACACGTGCTACGCCACGCATCACCTGCAGTTCGACACGAAGGACGTCCTCTGGGTCAGCGGTTCGACCGAGGTCGTCGGCTGGCTCGACTCGAAGGTGCACGATGCTACCGGCGACGAGCAAGAGGCGTCGGGCTGGTGTCCGACGGTCGTCGATACCAACGGCGATGGCCGCATCACCAAGCCGTGGAACGAGCCGGGCGCACCCATTGATCCCAAGCGCGACACGCGATTTGGCAGCCTCGACGAGCAGAAACGCGGCTACGGAGTGATTCCACATCCCGATGGGTCGGTGTGGACGTCGCGCCGCTTCCCGGTGCCCGGACAGCTCGTGCGGCTCGACCCCGGCAGCAATCCGCCGGAGACGTGCCGATCGGAAGTCTACGAGCCGCCGTTTCAGAACAACAGCGTCAAGCCCACCGAGTGGGGGTACGGGCCTCGCGGGATCGACGTCGATCGCAACGGCGTCGTCTGGACGCCGCTCGGGGGAAGCGGTCACCTGGCCAGCTTCGATCGCCGGAAGTGCAAGGTGCTGAACGGCCCGACTGCGCTCGGCCAGCATTGCCCCGAGGGCTGGACGCTCTATCCGGGGCCGGGGCCGAACTTCCGAGGCGTCACCGCGTCGGCGAACGCGGACTACTACTATTACGGCTGGGTCGATCAGTTCAACACGCTCGGCCTGGGAGAGAACACGCCAATCGCGACCGGCACGAGCTCGGACGCGCTGCTGGCGCTCGTCCCGAAGACGCGCGAGTGGATCGTGATGCGTGTGCCGTATCCGCTCGGGTTCTATAGTCGCGGGCTGGACGGACGCATAGACGACCCCACCGCGGGCTGGAAGGGACGCGGCGTGTGGGCCACGTTCGGCACGAGCGCGCCGTGGCACCTCGAGGGCGGCAAGGGCGCGACGAGCGAGATCGTGCGGTTCCAGATCCGGCCCACCCCGCTGGCGAACTGACACCGCGACCGTGAGGGGCGTCATCCCAATGCCTTGCGGAGATTCGCCCGGCTGTTCCGGCTCAGGGCCGTTTGCTGCGAACCCCCGACTCCGCGGGCCGGCAAAGACGTCCTTCGGCGGCTTGTCGGCGGCATGCGCGGGGCCCCAGCTCCGCGGCGGGATCGAGCCCGCTTCGTCACCCCGCGCGGATTCTGGCGCCTCCAGGACGCTTTGCCGTCTGTCGCCCGTGCGGCCTGCTCCACAGGGGTTCGCAGCAAACGGCCCTGAGCCGGTGGACGATCGAATCTCCGACAGTCACTGGGCGTAATCCGCCGTTGAGGCGCTCACACATGACACCACAACGCGCCTTGGCCGCCGCCGGGCTGGCACTCTTCGTCGTGGGCGCCGCAGTCGTCGGCTCGAATCCTCGCGAGTTCGCGCGCCGGCATGGCGGCGTCGCGCGCATCTCCA
>CAZCEL010000133.1:0-10328 GCA_964497175.1 uncultured Bifidobacteriaceae bacterium | reverse complement strand
CGCACCCGCTCGTGGACGTGATGAAGATGACGCCGGCCGTCGGATCGGCCGCCGGCGGACCCGTGATGTTCACGCCGCCCACGTCGGCCGGGCAGTACCGGAACGTCGTCTTCCCTTCCGCGTTGCCGCGATGCACCGGCGGATTGAAGAAGGGCGAGAAGAGGTCGTTCTTCTGCGCATACTCGAGCGCGCGCTGCTTGAGCTCGGGCGTGTAGTCGATGAGGTGACTCTCATTCCGCCCCTGGAAGTCGTACGGCGCGGGCCTGGTCGGGAACGGCTGCGTCGTCGCGAGCTTCTCGCCCGGCACCTTCGACTGCGGCACCGGCCGTTCCTCGATCGGCCAGATGGGCTGGCCGGTCTCGCGGTTGAACGGGTAGAGGAAGGCTTGCTTCGTCGCCTGGAACACGCCGGGGATACGCCGGCCATTCACGGTCACATCCATGAGGACCGGAGCCACCGGGGTGTCGTAGTTCCAGATGTCGTGGTGCACCAGCTGGTAGTGCCACTTGCGCTGCCCGGTCCGCACATCGAGCGCGATCAGGGTCGAACTGAACAGATTGTTGCCGGGGCGGAATCCCCCGTAGAAGTCCATCGTCGCGCCGTTCGTCGGGATGTAGACGAGCCCGCGCTGCGGATCGGCGGAGAGCGGCGCCCACGACGAGACGTCGCCCGTCCACCGCCACGCGTCGTTCTCCCACGTCTCGTGCCCGAACTCGCCGGGACGCGGTATCACGTGAAACTTCCATAGGAACTTGCCCGTCCTCGCCTCGTAGCCCAGGATGTCGCCCGGCATGTTCTCGATGCGCGTCTGGTGGTAGCCCTGCTCCGCAGAGTTGCCGACCACGAGCACGTCGTTGACGACGATGGGAGGCGAGGACGTCGTGATGTAGCCGAGCTCGAGCGGAATGCCCGCGTTCACGTCGTACGGCTTGCCGGCTTTGATCCACGGGTCCCAGTCCTGCACCGCGTCCCGCAGCATGTCGACGGTGCCCGTCTTGGGGAAGCCGACGATGGGCACCGATCCGCCCCAGTTCTCGAGCGGCCGGCCGGTCCGGGCATCGAGCGCGTGGAGGAAGAACGCGGGCGTTGTGATGAAGAGGACGCCGCGGCCGTTGATGCGCGCGTACGCCACGCCCTTGCCGTGATTCGATCGCATCGAGTATTCCAAGCGGCCCGTCGGGGGCTCCTGGAACGTCCAGAGCGTCTTGCCGGTGGCGGGATCGAGCGACACGATGGTGCGGCGCGGGCCGGAGACCGTGATCAGCATTCCATCGACATAGATGGGCAGCCCGCGGGGGTTGACCTCGCCGCCGAGCGGAATGCCGGCATCCTTCTCGCCCCGCCACTCCCAGGCCACCTTGAGGCTGCCGAAGTTCGAGGCCGTAATCTGGTCCAGGCGCGAATACCGGGTGGCCGCATCGTCGCCCGTGATGCTGGGCCATTCGCCGGCAGGCCGCTGCTGTGCGGTCCCGATGTTCCAGGGGCTGGCCAGCAGGCCAACCACCGCGGCGCCTCCGGCAAGGCCGAGCCATCCCGATCGCTTCACATGTCCGTTCATCGCGTTCCTCTCCAGCCTGCTGTCTGCCAGGGCATCCGAGACAGGGCCTCAGTCGGGCCTGCTCGGCAATTCGAGCCAGCAATCCCGCACGATTAAACCGTAGGTCGGGACCGCGGCGCAATGCTGCAGTACACCCTGCCCGGGCCGGATCATTTGAGGCCGTGGACCTGCTTGAAGGACGTCCACTCCGCCTTCAGGCGGAGGAACGTCTGCAGATCCTCGCAGCGGAGGAACGGATTGGTGGCCTTCTCGAGTCCCATCGTCGAGCTCGGCCGGACGCCGTAGTCGTGGCCCGGCCACACCGTGCTGTCGTCTGGCACGACCTCGAGGACCCGGCGCAGACTGCGCCACTCGGTGGCGGCGTCTTCATCGTTCGGCGTCCCGCCGACCTTGCCGACAAACAGCAGGTCGCCGGTGACGAGCAGCCGCCAGGTGGGTTCATACACGGCCAGGTGATCGCCGCAGTGTCCGGGCGTGTGCAGAATGCGAAGCCGTAGCGCGCCGACCGCCAGTTCCTGCCCGTCCGCCAGCGGGAGGCTCGGATGCGCGGGGCACGCAGGGTGCGCCGCGACGGGCGCGCCCGTCAGCTCCACCGCCCTGGCATTGCCATTGATGTGATCGGGATGCCCGTGCGTGTTGACGATGTACGTGATGGAGAGATGTTGATCGGCCGCCCGCTGCACGAGCACTTCCGGCGTGTACGACGGATCGATCAGGACGGCCTGCAGGGAGTCCCGGTCCCCCAGCAGGTAGCCGAAGTTGCGATCGCCCCCGGTGCGGATCTGTTCGAAGACAAGCTGTCCGACCATATGCGCCCTACCCCGCGAGGTTTACCATCTCAGCCCTGCCAGACGGACGACGTCCGCATCACGTTCGGCCACCGACGCGTAGATCGACTGGCCATCGCGCGACCAGCCGATGCGCCGCACGATCATCACGGCGGTCTCCCCGAAATCGGTGAGCTGACGCCACTCGCCCGTCGTGGTCGAGAGCGCCCACAGGTTCGTGGTCGATCCGTCCACGAGCGGCGTCGCCAGCCACTTGCCGTCGGGCGAGACATAGGTCTGCACGTTGATCGGTTCGACCGGAATCCTGGACGCCGAGAGCCGTGCGAGGGGAACCGACGGTCCGTTCTCCGGTCGCGCGACACGCAGCTCGATGTCCCAAGCGCCCGTCGACTGCGCAAGCACCTTGGCGTAATACATGGCCGAGCCATCCGGCGCCACCGCACAGCCAACGGCATCGTCGTCTCTCACATTGACGACTTGGCGGTCGGCCAGCCGAACCTTCCTCAAGTAGTAGACCCCCGAGTCCAAGGTCGAATAGTAGAGCCACTCCCCGTCGCCCGACCAGCACGCCCAGGCGCCAACGAGCCCGAGGTCGCGGGGATCGGTACCGTCGGAGTTCACGGTCCAGAGCGTGACATCGGTCGAGCCCGTGTTGCGACTCGACAAGAAGTTGATCACGCGGCCTCGAGGCGCCCAGAATGGCACGGCCAGACCCACCCGCAGGTCGAACTCCTGCGTCAGCGGCCGCATCTCGCCGTCCGCTACACGCGCGATCCACACGTTGGCATGTCCGCCGTTGTCGGAGAGAAAGGCGACCTCCCGCTCGTCGGGACTGATCGTCAACGTCTGCACGTCGCCGGTCTGCCGCGTGATGCGCACGCCTCGCCTGGCGTTGTCCGCAGGTGCGCCGGAAATAGGAAATTTCCACACGTCCGAGCGCGATCGAACCCGGCTGGCGACGAGGATGCCCTGCGCGTTCAGGTCCGGCGACTCGTATGACGCCTCGCCGAACGTCAACTGCGAGCGGCGGCTGCCGTCGAGCGGCACCAGCCACAGATTGAAGGTCGGCGGATAGGACATCGTGCTGCCCTGCCCGGAGCTGACCACGAGCCGCGAGCCGTCAGGCGCCCAGGCGAGCCCCTGCGGTATCACGTCGTCCATGAGCCGGCGCGCCGAGCCGCTGCCGACGTCGACGACCATCAGATTCGTCGAGAACCGTGTCCCGCCGCCGGTTTGAAAGAATGCGATCCGCTGCCCGTCGGGAGACCAGCGGAGGTTCCAGTAGTTGCCAGGCTCCAGCGTGGCGACTAAACGCGTGCTCGTGAGATTCCGCGTCGCCACGGCCAGCTCGGTCGCCCCGTTGTTGAAGCGGAAGAACGCGAGGCTCTGGCCATCGCGGCTCATATCGCCGGGACCGATGGCACCGGTCAGCCGCCGCGCTGGGCCTCCGAGCGCGGGGATCTCATCGATGGTGCCCGAACTGCCTGAATCCTCGGCCCGCGTGTAGTACAGGATGCTGCTCGAATCGGGCGACCAGCGCGGGCCGGTGTGATCCGCGTCGTCTTTCGTGACGAGCAGCGGCGTCCCGCCGCCGAGCAGACGCGTCCAGATGTGACGCCTGCCGCCGGAGACCGCGACGAACGCCACCATCCTGCCGTCGGGTGAAACCGCCGGCGCCTCCTCGACACCTACCAGATCCGTGAGCCTCTGCACTTGAACCTGCGCGGCCTCTTCCTGGCTCGTGACCGCCGTGCGCACGAACCATCCGGCAGCCCCTGCAGCGACAGCGGTCGCGCCGAGCGCGACCGCGGCGACGACTCTCCGACGTGCCCGCGGCGCGGCGGCCGCCGCCCTCGGCGGTGCCGCCTCCATCCGCACAACCCGCCGCAGATCCACCACGAGGTCGCGCATCGTCTGATAGCGGTCGGCGGGATCCTTCTCGAGCGCCTTCTCGACGACCAGCCGCAGCGCAAATGGGATCTCGGGGCCGAGGGGCGCCGGCGCGGCCGAGACGATGCTGCTCAGCCGCTCCAGCTCGGTCGATCCGGCGAAGGGATGGCGGCCGGCGAGCATCTCGGCCAACGTGATGCCGAACGAGAACACGTCGCTCCTGGCATCGAGCGGCTTCCCCGACGCCTGTTCGGGCGACATATAGGAGACCGTCCCGATGATGGTGCCGGATCTCGTCGCGGCCCGCGTCAGCACCTGGCTGGCATCGTCGCCGCCTGCAATCTTGGCCAGGCCGAAGTCCGCGAGCTTGGCGTAGCCGCTCTTCGTGACCAGGATGTTGGCGGGCTTGATGTCGCGATGCAGGATGTTCGCTGCGTGAGCGGCGGCGAGGGCGTCGGCAACGCCGGCCATCAGCTCGACGACCTGACGCCAGCCGGGTCGCTCGGTCTGCAGTCGATCCTTCAGCGTGCCGCCGTCGACGAACTCGGTGACGAGGTACTGCCGGCCGTCGAACTCGCCGGCGTCGTGCACGGTGAGGATATGCGGATGGTTGAGGGATGAGGCGGTGCGCGCCTCGCGTTGAAAACGCTCGCGCGACACGGGATCTGATGCGTGCGGAAACAGCAGCTTGACGGCGACTGTCCGGTCCAACCTGGTGTCGCGGGCGCGATAGACCTGACCCATGCCCCCTTCGCCGACGAGGGCCTCGATCCGATAGGCGCCGACCTCTGTTCCCGCCGGAAGCCCCGGGTCTTCGGGTGTGCCGCGCGGCGCGGCTGGCACGTCAGGCGTCATGTGACCACAGTCATTATGCCGGAGGAGGGGTGCGCACTACCTGTCGACAGTCGCGGTGTCGGGGCTGGTCTGTGACGCGCGCTGCGTGGCCGGGCAAGTGATCGGCACGGTCACCGTGCACGAAGGTTTGCCACGACGCCGGCGACGTGGCGATCGAACTCCGCCGGCCGCTCGAGCATCGGGTAGTGGCCCATGTGCTTCATGATCACGGCATCGAAATCAGCCTTGGTGCGGCGGACGCCTTCGATGTCGGTCGGATAGAGGTCGCCGTTGATCGCGCGCAGCGGGACCGTCAGCCGTCTGGCCGACGCGGCGGTACTGTAATCGCCCATCGAGAGGAACATGCTGTAGGCGGCGTCGGGCGACGTCCCGGCCATCCGCCGCTCGGCGTCCGCCACCACAGCCGGGTCGGCATCAGGATGGAAGAGCGACGTGACCATCTGCTTGAGACAGCCTGCGTAGTCGCTGCGAAAGGCTTCGGCGCGCTGGCGAGCGTTGTCTGCGGTGAAGGTGTGCTCCAGATTCTGAAAGGTGTCCACGCCGACGACGCCCAGCACGCGTCCGGGCATCAGAAGCGCTGCCTCGACGGCGACCGGACCGCCCAGCGAGTTGCCGAGGATGATGACCTTCTCGATTCCCTCGGCATCGACCACCGCCCGGGCGTCGGCGCCGAACGCGGGCATCCCCCACTGCCGGCGGTTGGTTCCCGATTCGCCGTGCCCGGCGAGATCGGGCGCGACGACGCGGTGGCCGGCCGCGAACGCGCGAAGCTGGCCGTCCCAGAAGCCGCGATTCGCCAGACCGCCGTGGATGAAGACGAGACCCGGCTCGCCGGCGCCGGCCGCTGAATACACGACGGTGACGCCGTCGGGTGCGATGCAGGTCTTTCGCTCGATGGTCGCAGGCATGAAACCTCTCGCGGCCCATTATCGAGGCTGAGGTCGCTGGTCGTCACCGCAAAATCGAGGACCTCGGTCTGCTAGGATCGGCAGCCGCGTCATGCACACTACGCCGCGCTCCGGGAGATCCGGGCCGGACGCGAGGGCCCGCCGCCTCGCCGCCGAGTACGCGACGACGCGCGTGCTCGCCGAGTCGGGACCGCTGGCCGCGGCCACGTCCCGCATCCTCGAAGCCATCTGCACGACGCTCGGCTGGGATCACGGCGCGCTCTGGCGCGTCGACCCGAACGCCGACCGGCTGCGGTGCGTCGAGAGCTGGCATCTGCCGGAGCTGGCGTTCACCGAATTCGAGACCATGAGCCACCAGACCGCCTTCGAGCGCGGCGTGGGGCTCCCGGGGCGCGTCTGGGCGGGCGGCCGGCCCGCCTTCATCGCGGATGTCGTGCACGACGACAACTTTCCGCGCGCGCCCGCCGCCGCCCGCGTCGGGCTGCACGGCGCGTTCGCGTTCCCCATCATCATCGGCGGCGCGACCGTCGGCGTCATGGAGTTCTTCAGCCGCGAAATCCGCGAGCCGGACGCCGAGCTGCTGGAGATGCTGTCGGCCATCGGCAGCCAGATCGGCCAGTTCATGGAGCGGCGTCGGGCGGAGGAAGAGCTCGATCGCTTCTTCGCGCTCTCGCT
This sequence comes from uncultured Bifidobacteriaceae bacterium, assembly GCA_964497175.1. Classification (GTDB taxonomy): domain Bacteria; phylum Acidobacteriota; class Vicinamibacteria; order Vicinamibacterales; family CAVVIG01; genus CAZCEL01. The sequence continues at coordinate 3,654 of CAZCEL010000133.1, read as the reverse complement.
CGATCTCCTCTGCATCGCTGGTTTCGACGGCTACTTCAAGCGCCTCAACCCGGCCTGGGAGCGTGTTCTGGGCTTCTCGATCGCGGAGCTGTGCGCGGCGCCCTACCTCGACCGGGTGCATCCCGACGATCGCGCCAGCACCCTCGCCGAGGCCGAGAAGATCGCGGCGGGCGCCAGCGTCCTCCACTTCGAGAACCGCTACCGCACCAAGAGCGGGTCGTACCGCTGGCTGTCGTGGACCGCCGTTCCGTATCGCGACGAGCGGACGATCTACGCGGCGGCGCGAGACGTCACCGAGCGCAACGCGGACCGCGAGCAGCTGGTGCAGAACGCCCGCGATCTCGACCACGCGCGACAGGTCGAAGCCGAGCACGCCGATCGCCTGTCGCAGCTCGTGCGGGAGCTGAACGTGGCGAAGGCGAAGGCCGAGGAGGCGGCGCAGGCGAAGGCGGACTTCCTGGCCAACATGAGCCACGAAATCCGCACGCCCATGACGGCGATCATCGGGATGGCGGACCTGGCGCTGAACACGAAGCTCTCGGGCGAGCAGCGCGAGTACGTGACGACCATCAGCCAGTCCGCGGGCGTGTTGCTCGCGCTCGTCAATGACATCCTCGACTTCTCGAAGATCGAGGCGCGGAAGGTCGCCCTCGAGGAGATCCCCTTCAGCCTCCGCGACGCCGTCGAGGGCGCCCTCAAGACGCTCGCCGTCCGGGCCCAGCAGAAGGGACTGGAGCTCGCGTGCCACATCCGCGCCGACGCGCCGGACCGCCTCGTCGGCGATCCGGGCCGCGTGCAGCAGGTGCTGACGAACCTGGTCGGCAATGCGATCAAGTTCACCGATCGCGGCGAGGTCGTGGTCGACGTCGAACCGTCCTCCGTCGACGAGACCGCCGTCCTGCTGCACGTCGCCGTGTCCGATACGGGCATTGGCATCGCCGCCGATAAGCAGTCGCTCATCTTCGAGGCCTTCGCACAGGCCGACAGCTCGACGACGAGGAGCTTCGGCGGGACGGGCCTGGGCCTGTCGATCGCCACCGAGCTGGTGTCGCTCCTGGGCGGCGCGATGTGGCTCGAGAGCGAGGTGGGACGCGGCAGCACGTTCCATTTCACGGCCCGGCTCAAGCGCCAGGCGCACGCCGGCGCGCCCGAGGGCATCGAGCCGCCGACGTTTCTGCACGGTCTGCGCGTGCTCATCGTCGACGACAGCGCCACCAACCGCCGCATCCTGAGCGACGTGCTGACACACTGGAAAATGAAGCCCGATGGGGCGGCGGGCGGCGCCGAGGGACTCAGAGCGCTCCGCGCCGCCGCTCGGGCGCGGCGGCCGTACGCCCTCGCGATCGTCGACGGACAGATGCCGCGCATGGATGGCTTCATGTTCGCCGACACGGTCCGGCGCGATCGACGCCTTCGCGCGACGCGCCTCGTCATGCTGACCTCGGCGGCGCGACCCGAGGATGCCGCGCGGTGCCGCAAGCTCCGCGTTGCCGCGCACATGACCAAGCCCGTGAGGCAGTCCGACCTCCTGGATGCCCTCACATCGCTATTCGGTGAACGCACGCGCGGCGAAGCAGCCGCGAGTCCCGATGTGGCCGACGCGACCCGACGGCTTCGCGTGCTGGTGGCCGAGGACAACAAGGTCAACCGCCGCTTCATCGCACGGGTGCTCGAGGCACGCGGTCATACCGTCGTTGCGGTGGACAATGGACGGCAGGCGGTTGACCTGATCGCCGGCGCCGCGCCGGACCACTTCGGCACCGTGCTGATGGACGTCCAGATGCCCGAGCTCGACGGGCTGTCGGCGACGAGGCTGATTCGACAGCGGGAGCGATCCGCGGGCGGGCATGTGCCGATCGTCGCGATGACGGCGCATGCGATGGCCGGCGATCGCGAGCGGTGTCTCGCCGCCGGCATGGACGAGTACGTGTCGAAGCCCGTTCGGCCGCACCAGCTCGTGCAGGCAGTCGAGCGTGCCGGGCGGCGAGAGGCGGGCCCGGGCGATGCCGGCCCCGGCGCGCCGCCCGAGCCGCCTGTGCCGGTCTTCGACAGGTGGCGTGCGGGGGCCCGGCTCGGTGGCGATCTCGGGCTCCTGCGAGAGATGATTGCGATCTTCCGGGCGGAAGCGCCGGCGCTGATGGTCTCGATCAGGAAAGCCGCCGCGGGGACCGATGCCGACGCGCTGCGACTCGCGGCACACGCGCTGAAGGGCGCGCTGGGCACGCTCGACGCGCCACGGGCGTTCGTCGCGGCAGCCCGGCTGGAGGAGGCTGCACGCCTGGCGGACCGTCCGCGCATCGAGGCCGCTCTGGCCGATCTCGAGAGCGAGATGAACGCCCTCCGGCGAGCGATTGCGCCCGCCCGGCGGCGACGCGCCCGAGGGAGAAAGGTCGTGACACATGCCGCGCCGCGCCCGCCCCGCCCGCGTCCTGGTCGTCGATGACGACCGCCTGACGCGCCACATGGCGCGATCGGTGCTCACCCGGGCCGGCTTCGAGGTCCGCGTGGCCCGCGACGGCGCCGAAGCTCTCGACCGTCTCCGTTCACGGACCTTCGATCTGATGCTGCTCGACGTGTGGATGCCTCGCATCGACGGGCTCGCGGTCCTCGATCGCATGAAGCGCGTCAAGCACCGGCCGACGATTGTGATGCTGACGTCTGACGATGCGCCGGAGACGTTGCTGCGGGCGATTCGCCAGCAGGCGCACCAGGTGGTGCACAAGCCCATCGAGCCGGCCGCGCTGGTCGAGCTGGTGCGCACCGCGCTCGCCGCCGGGCCCCAGGTCCCTATTGAGGTCATCTCGGCGCGGCCGAACTGGGTCGAGCTGGACGTCCCCTGCACGCGGGAGATCGCGGACCGGCTGCAGGGTGTCATGGCGCATCTCGAGGCCGATCTGCCCGAGGAGGTGCGCGAGTCGGTGGGCTATGCCTTTCGCGAGCTGCTGCTCAACGCCATCGAATGGGGCGGCAAGCTCGACCCCCGGCGCAAGGTACGCATCTCGTATGTGCGGGCGCGGCGCATGCTGCTCTACCGGATTGCCGATCCCGGTCCGGGCTTCACGATGGAGGGGCTCAACCATGCGGCGATTGCGCATCCGGATGACCCGATCGAGCACATGAACGTCCGGGAGGAAAGGGGGCTGCGTCCCGGCGGTTTCGGCATCCTGATGGTGCGGGCGAAGGTAGACGAGCTGATCTACAACGAGAAGCAGAACGAGGTGATGTTCGTGAAGTACCTCGACTGACGCGGCTTGCTACACTGGAGGATACTCTCGTCAGGGTGCGCGTCAGATGCGCCCGTAGCTCAGCTGGATAGAGCACCGGCCTTCTAAGCCGGGGGTCGCAGGTTCGAGTCCTGCCGGGCGCGCCAAACCGCAATTCACTCCGGAAAACAGCCATCTTGAAGTCGGGTCTCGCGGGCTTCGACTCGCACCCAGTTTCTGAAAAGCCGAGGGTCGATGTTCATCATCAAACTTTCAGTGGGAATCTGCGGGCGTTGAGTCGATTTGGATCGATTTTCGGCGACGATTGGCAAGCGCCCCGATCGTGCGGTCACAACGCATTCTTCGATCGTGGATTCAAGCCATGAAGATCCGCTCCTTCGCTGACACCGACACGCTCTACATCGAGTTCCGGGATGTGCCGGTGACTGAG
>CAZCEL010000132.1:0-10370 GCA_964497175.1 uncultured Bifidobacteriaceae bacterium | reverse complement strand
CGCCACCTCCCGACGTCTTCGCGCCGCGCCGATAAGCCAAAAACGCTCTGCGTTCCGTTAACCGCGAAAGGGCCCTAATGTTTCCTATCGTCCTGGTCCGGGTGGCCGCCACCTGGCCGATGACCTTGTAGATGGCGATCATCTGCGGATCGCGGCCCACAAGGCGGTCCGGCTCCCGAGCGACGGCCGTCTGCACGGCCGCGCCCGCGTCGGCGCGGATCCGGACGCGCCGATCTGCGAGCACCTTGTCCAGCACTCGACGCAGCTCGTGAAGGTCGAGCGGTTGGGTCAGGAACTCGACGGCCCCCTCTCGCATCGCGGTCGCGACGGTCGGCATGTCGTCGAACGCCGTCATCATGACCACGTCCACGGCCGGGACCCGTGCTCGAATCTGCCGCAGCAGATCGAGGCCGCCGAGCCTCGGCATGCGCACGTCCGCCAGGACGATGTCGGCGGGCTCGCGCGCCAGCGCCTCGAGCGCGCCGCGGCCATCTTCCGCCAGGCAGACGGACAGACCGTGTTCTGTCAGCGCATCGGCCAGCGCGTCGCGGATGCCCGGCTCGTCGTCCACGACGAGCACGCGTGCGCTCATGGCGGCACGATTGTAGTCGTTTGGCGCGCCAGGTGCGGCGAGGTGACGGACGAACCTGAGAGCGTAACGGATCGTGACAGATGAACGTCACAATCCGTTACGTGCTGAGTCGGCGACCATGATGAGAGCGGTATGCCGAGACGCTCACCCGCGCCGGCGGACCGAAGGTGACGTCCGCCGCGCGAGCCTGGGCGTCTGTCGGCCTCGCAGCGCTGCGGCGGGTGTCAGGCTCGTCACGACCAACGAGGCCCGCGAACGCTGTTCCTCGTCGCGAGACACCAACGTCGTGCCATATCGCTGCGCCACAGCGACATAGACGGAGTCGGCTCCCCGCAGGCGATGCGTCGCGGCCAGTTCGGCCGCTTGCCGGGCACAGACCGACGTCAGGGCGACGAGCGTCACGTGCGGAAGGGCTGCCGTCGCGCGGACGAACTGCCGTGCCCCATCAGCATCGCCACTGGCGCGGCTCACCGCCGACGCGATCTCCGGCAGCACGAGCGTCGGCACGACCACCGGATCGCCGGCCTGGTGAATCGCCGCCAGGATGGCCAAACTGTCCTCGTGACCATCTTCGTGGGGATTGAAGGCGTTGACAAAGACGCTCGCATCGACGGTGTATCGGCGAATCCTGGAACGGGGACCACGAGTTGACGGTCGCTTGACCTCTCGCGCGCGAGCCATGGTCGCTATCGGCGCGAAGCGGAGAGCACTCGTACGCCACTGACGCCAGCTCGAAACCGCCGCTCGAGATGCCGTCCTGCGCGGATGAACGCCTCCCATGCTGCGTCAGCGTCTTCCATCGTCGCAGCGGCCTCCTCCACCCCTTCGAGAGGAAGGATCATGCCGACGGCACGTCCGCGATGCGTCAGAACGAACGAGGCGCGAGTATCTCTCACGCAGCGCAGGATTCCAGCCGCATGCGTCTTCAATTCCCGGACACCAACATCCCTCTTGCTCAGTGCCGCGTAGTGGTCCCTCATGAGACTACATTACGCACGCGCCATCGAGCCGTCAAGACGTCCCCGACCCTCGCGGATCGAGGTCGCCGAGGCAAAGCAAAGCACGAAGAACATCGACTCCTGGCCCTCCGTCACCGGTTGACATTTCCCTGACATCTCCTGTCCAGCGTGACGGTACACTCGCCAACGCGGAAGCTGCCATGACCCGTCCGCCCCGCGTTCAGTGGCTGCCGGCGCTTGCCGTGGTGCTGCCGTGCGCCTTCATCGGCGTGCTCGGCTTTCAGTGGCTCGCCCTCGAACGCGAGGCGGCAGCCCTCCGCGGGGCCCAGGCGGCCGAACGCGCCGCCGGCGCGCTGCGGCGCGACCTTGCCGCACACCTGCAGGCCGTCGGTCGGGACGCGGCAATGGCGCTCGCCACAGCCACGGACCCGACTCGCCCATTCAGGATCCCGCCGCCAGCCGCGGCGCCCGCGTCCTCGGTGCTGCTGTTCGATCGATCCGGGACACTCGTCGCACCTGGTGGTCCCGCGGCCTACCAGGCAGCCGTCGCCGCCCAGAAGACCGACCCGGTGCGCCGCGCATCGGCGCTGCTCACCGCGTCGCGGTTCTCGGCGTCGGCTGGCCGGCTGGAGCAGGCGGACCGTCAAGCGATCGAGATCACCGTGTGCTGCCGCGGCGCGCGGGACGAGTACGGCACGGCCTTCGTCCTCTACGCCGCGTGGCAGCGGGCACGCCTGTATCAACGGGATCGTAGCCGGTTTGGCGATCGGCTCGACCAGCTCCGTCACGAGCTGCAGGATCTGGTCGTGGACGGAGGCGTGGGGAGCGAAGCCGATGTCGCCACCATGGCGCTGTTGACCCAGGCGGTCGGCAATCGTCCCGACTGGATCACCCTTCTCGCCGAGGCGACCCGTCGTCGGGCCACGTTCACCGAATTGAGCCAGTTCGCCGACCAGGCCGCGACGTGGGTGCGTCAGGCGGACGCCGCCGCGCTCGAGCGTGGGCCAGTCGTCCGCTTCCTTGCGTCCTCGGAGCCCGAGCCAGCGGTGATCGTGGGGACGGGCGAAGACCGTGTGGTGGTGCTCCGCCTCGAGAGCCAGGCGCTCGCATCGTGGATCGATCGCTGGTCGCACGAGCATGGCGCCTGGCGCCTGGCGCTCTCGGCACAATCGACAAGCGCCGACGCGGAGGTGGGTACTCGCGTGCCACTGTTCGCGGACGCGCCTGGTTGGGCTCTCCTCGTTCAACCACCGCCCATCGATCCCGCTACCGAAGCGTCGCGCCAACAGCTGCTGACGGCGGCCGTCATGGGCGGCGTGTTTCTGACCGTTCTCGTCGGATGGCTCGCGGCGCGCGATGTCCGGCGCGAGCTTCGAACCGCGTCGCTCCGGTCCGCCTTCGTCGCCGGCGTAACCCACGAGCTGAAGACGCCGCTCGCGTCGATTCGCCTCCTGGCCGAGACCCTCCGCCGCGGGCGCGCGCGACCCGACGCCTCGCCGGAGTTGCTCGACACCATCGTGGAGGAGTCCGATCGGCTCGGCCGTCTCGTGGACAACGTCTTGTCGTCATCTCGAATCGAGAGCGGCACCCGGCAATATGCGCCCAAGGTCGTCTCGCTCCCCGACGCCGTCCGACAGGCGGTCCGGCGGTTCGATTATGTACGGAAGCAGGAAGGGTTCGAGGTGATCGAGGAGATCGACGCCGCGCCGATTCCCGTGCGCGTCGATCCCGATGCGCTCGAACAGGCAGTGCTGAACCTGCTGGGAAACGCCATCAAGTACTCCGGCGACTCCCGCCGGATCGTGGTGTCCGTCGAGCAGAGGAACGGCCACGCGCTGGTGCACGTCGTCGATCGCGGGATCGGCATTGCCCACGCCGAGCAGTCTCGCGTCTTCGAAACCTTCTACCGATCGCCGGAGGCCGGCCATACGACGGGCGCCGGACTCGGACTGGCACTCGTGCGCCACTTCGCCGAGGCCCATGGCGGCAACGTCACGGTCAACAGCCGGCCCGGGGAAGGCAGCACGTTCACGCTGATGCTTCCCGGGCGGGCGACCGAGTAAGAAGATGTCCCGCATTCTGATCGCGGAAGACGATCGCGCGATGGCCCGGGGGCTGGAAGAGAACCTCGCCTACGAGGGCCACTTCGTCCGCCACGTCGCACGCGGGGACGAGGTCACTCCGCTCATCGCGGCGGATCGTCCCGACCTTCTGATCCTTGACGTCATGCTGCCGGGGATGAACGGATTCGAGGTGTGCCGGCACATTCGACGCGCCGACCGCCGCCTGCCCATCCTCCTCCTCACCGCCCGCAGCGACGATGTGGACAAGGTGATGGGACTGGATCTGGGCGCCGACGACTATCTGACGAAGCCGTTCAGTCTGTCCGAGCTCCTCGCGCGCGTTCGGGCCCTCCTCCGCCGGGCTGAGACCGCGGCCGGCCACGCGCCAGAGGTCCTGGTGTTCGACGACGTCTCCGTCGATTTCACGCGGTATACCGCGACCCGGGGCCGTGCGCCAGTACACCTGACGGCGAAAGAGTTCGCGCTGCTGCGCTACCTGGCGGGCGCGCGGGGCGCGGCTGTGCGGCGCGACACGCTGCTCGAGCGGGTGTGGGGCGACGACGTCGCGGTGACGAACCGGACGGTGGACACGCACATCCTGTCCCTGCGTCAGAAGCTCGAAGCCGATCCGGGCGAGCCGCGCCGTCTCCTGACGGTTCACGGCGTCGGCTACCGGTTCGACCCGGACGCATGACGCGGTCTTGACATTTCCATGACGGCGCGCCCAGAAGAACTCCTCCATCAATTCACCGCGTACGGGCCAGATGCGAGCAACTGTCAGAGCGCGGCGCGCGATGCTGACGAGGGAGGGTGGCCAGTGAATAGTGGACTACGCCGTTGTCTCGTCGCGCTCTTCGTCGCGTGCACCGTCGCGTTGGTATCCGGCCAGTCGCCGGCGGCGCTGCTGTTTCAGGAAGGCCTGCTCCTCGAACGCGCGGAAGGGCGTGTGCAGGAGGCCATCGCCCGGTACGAGCGCGTGATTGCCGAGTTCCCCGGCGACCGCGTGGCGGGCGATGCACGCACGCGTCTGACAGCGCTCGTCGCGCAGGGCGTCAGGGGGATCACGTCGCGGATGGTCGTGAGCGGCGATGCGGCCGATCAGTTCGGCTCCATCTCGCCAGATGCACGCTCCCTGTCGTTCGTGGACGACACCGGCAACCTGGCGATCCTGGATCTCGCCTCCGGAGAACGCCGTCGCGTGACGCACACTGCTGCGGGCTTTCGTGAGTTCGCCGAGTACTCGGTCTTCTCGCCCGATGGGTCGAAGCTCGCCTACGGCTGGTCCAACGCGGCAAGCATTTATGAGCTCAGGACGATCGGTCGCGATGGCAGCGCGATGAAGATGCTCTTCTCGAACGGGGAGTGGCTGAGGCCCTTCGATTGGTCTCCCGACGGCCGCGACATCCTCGCGATCATCGTCCACGCCAACCGGACCCGTCAGCTTGTCTACGTCTCCGCCGCCGATGGTTCGATCCGCGGGCTCCGAACCCTCGACTGGAATATGGCGCTCCCCTTCCGTGCCGAATTCTCGCCAGATGGCCGCTTCATTGCGTACGAGCGCGCTACCCTCGTCAACGGCGCTCGCGGCGACGAGGATGTGTTCGTCATCGCGGCGGATGGCAGCCGTGAAACGGTTGTGGCGACCGGTCCGTCCAACGAGCGGTTTCTCGGCTGGTTTCCCGACGGCCAGTCGATCCTGGTGTCGAGCGATCGAACGGGAAGCGTCGGCGCGTGGGCGGTGCCGCTTCGGGACGGGCAGCGCCAGGGCGACCTGCGGCTCGTCAAACCGGATCTCGGTCGCATCTGGCCGAAAGGGTTCGACAGGAACGGCCACTTTCTCTACCACCTGAGCGTCGGTCTGCCGGACATCTACACGGCAACGGTCGATCCGCGGACGTGGCAGGTTGTGAAGCAGCCGGCTCCGCTGGCGGCGGGGATAAAGGCCCTCCGCGCACTCCCCGACTGGTCGACCGACGGCAAGCAGCTGGCGTTCAAGCTGGATGGCCTGAGGGTGGGCATTCACGATATGACCACCGAGGTCGTCCGACAGGTGCCGATGAAACTCACCTACGCCGAGGCTGTTACCTGGACGCCGGACGGGCGAGCCTTCACAGTGATCGGCCGCGATCTCAACGCCAGAGGCGGTGTCTTCAAGGTGGACGCCGCGACCGGCGCTGCCGAATCGCTCGGGGTCGAAGAAGGAGGGCTGTCTGGAGCGGCGGCACTCACGGCCGACGGAGAGCGGGTCTTTTACCGCCGGTTCATCCCGCAACCGCCGAACCCCGTCGGCGCCGTGGTCAGCGTTCGGAACCTGAGGACCGGACAGATCCAGGAGCTGTTTCGTGACGTCGTCGGTGGACCCTACAGTTTTCAACTCTCGCATGACGAGCGTTGGCTTGCGCTTCGGGTCAGCAGTCCCGATGGGACACAGGCACTGCAGGTGATGCCCTCGTCGGGCGGAAGCGCGCGGGTCATCCTTCGGGATAAGGCTTCGGACGTTCCTTTGGGCGGGGGCAGGTTTGCGTGGATGCCTGACGGGGCGCACATCCTGTTGGTTCGCGGCGGTGCCGTGTGGCGGATTCCGGTGAACGGCGGCGATCCGGTGAAGCTCGATCTTGCGGCACCAGGACTGAACGGCGTGACCGTGAGTCGTGACGGCCGCCAACTCGCGCTCGCGGTGCAGGACGTCAAAGAGGAAGTCTGGGCGCTCGAGAATCTCGTGTCGGCCGCGCGCACGGATAGGCCGTAGGTCCATGTTCGTGCGATCGCTGGCGCGGTCCCGTTTCGGCCGTATCCTTCCTGCTCTCGCCGCGGCGGCGTACCTTGGAGCCGTCGCGGCCGCGGCGACCGGACGTCCCGTGCTGCGCGGTCTCGATCTCTACATGCCGGTGCCGGATGACAACCCGCTCACGCTGGCGAAGGTCGCACTGGGGCGCCGGCTCTTCTCGGATCGCCGCCTCTCTCGCGACGGCTCGATGGCGTGTGCCACGTGCCACGATCCCGATCGCGCCTTCACCGATGGCAGGAGGCTGGCGATTGGCTACGAGCGGCAGCGCGGGACGCGCAACGTCCCGACGATCGTCAATCGCGGCTATGGCTCGACGTTCTTCTGGGACGGCCGGGCGCCAACCCTCGAAGCACAAGTGCTGGAGCCCATTCAAGGCTCACGGGAGCTGGCGTCGAGCGTCGCCGATGTCGTCGCGTCGCTGCGGGACGATGCGACCTACCGCGCGGCGTTCGCCGGTGTATTCGGCCGCGAACCGAGCGCCGAGGATCTCGCACGGGCCCTGGCGAGTTACGTGAGGAGCATCCAGTCGGGAGACTCACCGCTCGATCGGTATGTCGATCGTGACGCTCAGGCGCTGTCGCCGGACGCGAAAGCCGGCCTGACGCTCTTCAACGGCCGCGCCAACTGCTGGTTGTGCCACGTCGGGCCGACTGTCAGCGACGAACGCTTTCACAACACCGGCATCGCCTGGCGGGACGGCCGGTTCCAGGACGCCGGCCGGGCGCTCGTGACTGGTGACCCTCGCGATCGCGGGGCGTTCAAGACCCTGACGCTGCGCGAGGTCGCGCGGACCGCGCCCTACATGCACGACGGCAGCGTCCGACGCCTGGAGGATGTCGTGGAATTCTATTCGCGCGGCGGCCGGCCGAATCCGAATCTCGATCCGCTGATCGAGCCGCTGCGGCTGACGAGCGCCGACCAGCGGGCGCTCGTTGCCTTCCTGCGCTCCCTGTCAGGGACGATCCGGGATGGTCTATGAGCGAGTGGTCGCAGCGGAATGGTTCTGTCGAGTGAGTCAGAGCCGGGCGCCGATGCCGCGGGTGCGCTGCCACCGGGCGTAGGCGCGTCGCACGTACGCCAGGCGCTCCACCTGCGTTGGATAGCGGCGCCGGAACCAGCGGACCAGGGTGAAGCGTCGCGCTCAGCCTCGGTAGTCGGCGCGTCAAGGTACGCTCGCGCCTCCTCCGGGCTGAGTGATCGCTCGTGGAACGACGCCAGGTCAGCCCGGCGCAGGGTCATATCGTTCCTTCTGACCGCAGCATCCGCAGCATGCGAATGTCCTCGAGATCCTTGGGGCGGTCCGCGAACCGCTTGGTGAGGATGAGATCGTCGATCGCCGGTCGCTGCACTTCGACCCCTGGCGCCAAGGGAACGGCCTGTCGCCCGGTCCAGAGGTCCTCGAAGTTCACCTGGATGCCGTCGACCGTCGTGACGGCCCGTGCGACGAGCACGGGCGTTCCGTTAACCGCGAAAGGGCCTAATGTTTCCTATCGTCTCGGCGTGCACGTTCTGGATACCTCCTGGACACGCGCTGTCGCCGTATGCCGTGCGGATGTTTGCGACAAGTCCATGGGGGAATGCCACGCTGTCGGTCTATCCTTCAACTGTGTCGGAAATGAAGCTTGGATCCGTCTGGACAACGTCGTGCTGAAGCGCACGCCGGGGGTTTTCACACGGGAGCCGACTGTGTGGAGCCTCGAGCCATCGAACAGCAGAGTCTGGCTGGCCCGCCAGTTCGCTGAAATTCGCGGTTCCGGCCGCTTCCACTTTCTCTCATGACGAGACCTCCGAGCGGCCTGACACTGGCGGCGAGCCTGTCACTGTTGGTTGCCGCGACATCTGATCGCGCGCTGACTTCTGGCCACCTCGTCGCCAACGGCACCGCGCTCACGGTGACGACCGCGCACAGCACAGCGTCCTTCGTTCGCGCGGACCTCGTCGCGTTCCAGAACCAGTTGACCGGCGAAGTCTACCTGCGCCATGCCAGCAGCGGCCAACTCGCGACCGTCGACACCATCACGCCGACCGGCCAGGCCCTGCAGGCGTCGAACTGGAGCATCGGCGCCGAACCCGGGACGGGTGTGCCGATGGCGACCATCACGCTGAACGACAGCGTCAGAACACTCACGCTCACGGTGAAGGTGGATCCCCTGACCGAGGAAATCGTGGTCCGGACGACCGCCGCGGCGTCGACGCCGGGTCTTCGGGGCGCCTCGTGGAGCCTGGCCGGGCTCGATCTCTCGGAGGGCCGGCTCATCGTGCCAGCCGACACGGGCGTTGCGTTTGACGCGGTGCACCCTGGCGTCGGCACGGTCCTCGAGTATCCGAGCAACTGGCACGCGCAGATGGCCGTGTACGAAGCCGCGCAGGGCAGCCTCGTCCTGTACTCGACCGATCTGCTGATGGCGTTCAAGCAGTTGCGTCTGACAACGCGCGGCGAGACGACTATCGACGTCGAGGTGCGCACCCAGGCCGTAGGGCCGCTTCCCTCCGCCACGGCCGTTCCCCCGGTCGAGTGGCGACTGAAGTCGTTCGCGGGCGACTGGCGGGCCGCCGCCCAGCCGTACCGCGACTGGCTGGTCGCCGCGCGCCCGCCCGTTTCCAACGCTGCTCACCCCTGGGTGTCCGAGATTCGCACCGTGGCCGGAATCAGAGCGGTGGACACGAACCTGCTCGCGCCTCTTGCGGCGATTCTCGTGCCCTCACAGACGTTGCTGTACGTGCACGACTGGCGCGTCGACCCGTTCGACGTGAACTTTCCCGACTACACGCCGCGCGCCGGCGTGGCCGCGTTTGTGACCGCCGCTCACGCCCTCGGCTTCAAAGTGATGATTCACCTGAACCATCACGGCGTGTCGCCGCTCAACGCCGACTACAGCAGCGTGCAGGCGTTTCACGTGAGGGACCCCGAGACGCTGCAGCTTGTTGGCTGGAACTGGCATCTGCCGCCGTCGACGCCCAATCGCTATGGAACGATCAGCCCCGCCTCGGCCGCATTCCGGGCGCTGTGGATCGCTCGTGTGAGCGCCGCCGTCGCCGCGCTGCAGCCCGATGCGCTGCACCTCGACATCTCGGGTCCGATGAACAACGACGGCAACGGTCCGATCGAGGGGCGAACCTTCCCGGCCGGATCCGACAAATTCCATCAAGACATCGTGGCGGCGTTCCCCACCCTCGCCCTGGGCGGCGAAGGCGAGAACGACATCACGTACCGCTACCACGCGTTTGCACAGGCGTGGGGGCCATGGGCCGTCGGACTCGGCTCGGCAGGGATCGGCCACCCGATTGCGGCGTTCCTGTTCGCGCCCCACGTGCAATTCTATGGTCATCTGGGGCAGCCGGCGGCAGCGGACCCCGCGTTCAAGGCGCATTTCGTCGACACCCAACGCCGCGGCATCCTGCCGCAGCTGCCCGCGGTGTACCCGACTGATCTGAACATGGCCGATCCGGACATTTCTCGGCTGGCGACCATGCTCCAGAGCTGGCAGACCAACGCATTTCAGTTCGCGAACGGTAGTTGGAATGGCGCGCTCGTACGGTATGAGGGGCTGGGCGGAGCGGTGGCGGAGCTCACAGACTCGCAGGACGTGATCGCGGTGACGGCTGCGGGCGTGCCCCTCGTCCGGCTGGCACACGCCGTCAACCAGAGCGTGACCCCGCTTACCATCCGCGGCTGGCCGGCCTTCGACCCCTCGACGTTGTACGGACTCGATCCGGCCAATCTCTACTGGCTCGATCCCACGCCGCGTCCGTCCTCGACGCACGTGACGGCGCTGCCGCCCGGGATCCGCCTCGGTCCATCGACGATGGTGGGCCAGAGCTTCGCGCATGTGGAGGTGGCGTCGCCGGTCACGTCGAGCTTCCAGGCAGAAGACGATCTGGTTCGAGCCCACAGCGGTGTGCGCTTCCAGGGTGTGGACACACCGCTCGGCAACGGCGCTGTCGTCGCGCCTGCCAGTATCGTGGCA
>CAZCEL010000131.1:0-10454 GCA_964497175.1 uncultured Bifidobacteriaceae bacterium | reverse complement strand
AGCGTCAGCGCCGCCGCCGTGAGTCCCCACGACTGCGCCATCGGGCCGGCGTTCGCCGTGACGAGCAGCCCGCCCGTCGCCATCAGCACGAACATTACGTACATCACGTAGAACTGCGGCGTCCGCAGCATCTCGCCCGTCGTGAAATGCCGGCGGCCCAGCTGCGACCCACCCGCGGCGGCCGGCCTGGCGACAGCCGCCTCGGCAGGCGGATGCCGCAGGAACTGGGCGACAATCAGGATGACCACGCCCTGGAAGAGACCCGTCGCGATGAACGCGGCCTGATACCCGCTCGACGCGATGATCGCCGAGATGAACGGGATGAACAGCGCGGTTCCGCCGCCGAACCCCGCCGCCATGATCCCCGACGCCAGCCCGCGGCGGTCCTTGAACCACTTCAGCGCCGATCCAATCGATCCGCTGTAGACGAACGCCGCGCCAATCCCGGCCGCGCAGTAGAGCGTGTACAGCATCGGCAGCGACGTCGCGTACCCCATGCCCGCCCACCCGAGGCCGCACAGGACTCCGGCCGCGCTGATGAACCCGCGCGGCCCCAGGCGGTCGATGAGCCACCCGTCGAGCGGCTGCACCCACGTCTGGAACAGGATGAACAGCGTGAACGCGAACTGGATGTCCGAGAGCCGCCAGCTCGTGCCCTCCTGGAGCGGCCGGACGAAGAGCGTCCACGCATACTGCAGGTTGGCGATCATGATCATCGCAATCAGCGACGCCACGAGCTGGAACCAGCGATTGTTGATGCTCACGGCACGACCTCCTCGACTCGCGGCACCGCAGGAACAGAGCGGCCGCGGTTCTCATCCAGCAGCTTGATGCAGGCGTACACCGCTCGCGTCGCCGGCATCGGCACGCCGACCCGCTCGCCCAGCTCCACGACGGCGCCGACGATCGCCTCGATTTCCATGGGGCGGCCCGCTTCGCGGTCCTGGAGCATCGACGTCTTGTGCGCGCCGACTTTCGCCGCTCCCGCCATGCGCTGCTCGATCGTCACCGGCAGCTCGATCCCGAGCTTCGCGGCCACCGCCTCGGTCTCGCTCATCACGTCCCGGACCAGGCGCGACGTCTCCGGATGACGCAGCATCTCCTCGAGCGTCGCATCCGTCAGCGCGCTGATCGGGTTGAACGCGACGTTGCCGAGGAGCTTCACCCAGATCTCCTGCCGGATGCGCGTCGTGATCGGACACCTGAAGCCCGCGGCAACCAACGCCTCCGCAATCCCCTTGACCCTGTCCGATCGGCTGCCGTCCGGCTCGCCGAAGGTGATGCGGTTGCCGTCGGTGTGATGGATGACGCCCGGCGCGGCGATGTCGGTCGAGAAGTAGGCGAGCGACCCGACGATGCGCCTTGGCTCGATAGCCGCCGCAATCGCGCCGCCCGGATCGATGCGCTCGAGGCGCAGCCCGTCGAGCTCGCCACCGTGACCCTGGAAATACCACCACGGGATCCCGTTCTGCGTGCTGACGACGGCCGTGTCCGGGCCGAGGAGCGGCGCCAGCTTGGGTGCAATGGCCGTCAGGCTGTGGGCTTTGACTCCGAGAACGACGAAGTCGGCCCGGCCGATCTCTGCGAGATCCGAGGCCACCTGCGGCCGCACGTCGAAGTCCCCGTCCGCGCCTGTCACGCGGAGACCGCGCTCCTGCATGGCACGCAGGTGCGGCCCGCGCGCGAAGAGCACCACGTCGGCGCCGGCCCTGGCCAGCCGCGCCCCGATGTAGCCGCCGATGGCGCCGGCCCCGACGATGACGATTCTCACAGGTGTCCCGTCTCAGTGAGTCGCGGCATAAGTCCCGGAGCGCGGCGCCCGGATGGCAAGGCGCGACGAGTGAGCATATCGGGAATATTCGAGCGAGGAGCAACGCAGCCAGGCTGGATGCCCCGCCCGGGAATTATGTCGCGACTCACTGAGACGGGACACTATGGCTTCCCGGAGTAGACCTGTGCGACGACGCGCCGTTGAATCTTGCCCGTCGCCGTGCGCGGAATGGCCTCGGTGATGTGAATCTGCTTCGGGCGCTTGTAATCGGCCAGCCGCTCCTTGCAGTACGCCAGCAGATCGTGTTCGCTGACCCTCTCGCGCAGCACGACGGCGGCGGCGACCTCTTCCCCCCAGGTCGGGTGCGGGGCGCCAAAGCATACGGCTTCGGCCACGGCGGGATGGGTCAGCAGCACCTCGTCGATCTCCCGAGGCGAGATCTTCTCGCCGCCCCTGTTGATGAGCTCCTTGAGGCGCCCGACAAGCGTGAGATACCCGTCCGCGTCCAGGAAGCCCTGGTCGCCGGTGCGGAACCAGCCGTCGGTGAACGAGGTCGCGTTGGCCTCCGGGTTGTTCTCGTAGCCCGTGATCACGTTGGGGCCCTGAATGACGACTTCGCCACGCTCTCCCTCTTTGAGGTGTCGCCCTTCGGCGTCCATGATGCTGATGCGGACGTCGGTTCCCGGACCGACCGATCCCGGCTTCCGCTCGCCCGGCGGCAGCGGATTGGACGCCATCTGGTGCGCCGCTTCCGTCATGCCGTAGGCCTCCAGCACGGGCGCGCCGAAGGCGGCTTCCAGATCGTGCATCACCTGCGGCGCGAGCGACGCGCTGCACGAGCGGATGAAGCGCAGCTTCTCGGCGCCGGCGGGCCTGGCCGCTCCCGGTTCGGTCCGCGCCAGCAGCAGCTGATGCAGCGTCGGCACCGCCGAATACCACGTCGCGCCGTGATCGCGAGCGACGCGCCAGAACGACAGCGGGTTGAACTTGCCCGGCACGACGATGGTGCCGCCCGTGGCGAGCGTGCCAAGCGTCGAGGCCACGAGGCCGTGCACGTGGAAGAGCGGCATCACGCACAGCGCCACATCTTCTCCCGTGAGCGCGTAGCTGCGGGCGACGTTGCCCGCCGAGATGGAGAGGTTGAGATGCGACAGCGGCACGCGTTTCGGCCGCCCGGTGCTTCCGCTCGTGTGAAGAATGAGGGCGACATCGTTCACGCCGGGCTCGTTGACCGAGCGGCCACCGCTCGACCCGGACAGCCGCACGGTCCCCTGGCCGTCCATCTCGACCGGGATAACCGGCACACGGTCGCCGGCGGCGCGGCGCGCTTCGTCCGCACCTTCGGGCGGCAGCAGCAGGAGCTTGGCGTTCGTGTCCTCCAGGTAGAAGCGGAATTCGTCTTCCTTGTAGGCGGGATTGAGCGGCGCCGCCGTGCCAGCCACCGACGCGGCCAGAAAACACACGATGGTTGGAAGGCCATTCGGCAGAGCCATGCCGACGCGGTCGCCCGGGCCGACCCCCGCCGCCGCGAGCGCCTCGGCAACCGCTTGCACCTGACTGCGGAGCCCGCCGTAGGTGATCCGGATGTTCTGCTCGGGGAGGATGACGGCGGTCTGGCTGGCCGGCACTCCGGCAAAGAGGCCTGGCAGGGTCGTCGGTTCTGAATTCATGGCGGCTACACTGTCCTGTACCACGCCGGAATCGTCAACTGTCTATCGGCCCTCGCGGCGCGCCGCCGAAGAAGTTTCGCCGGCCGTGGCATCGCTGGCCTCGAGGCCAGTCAGGAGGAAGTACAGGCAGACAAGCAGACCTACGCTCGCCGTCGCCATGGTTCTTCCGGCCGATGTCGTCAAATGAAACCCCAGACCCGTGGGCGTGCCCAGATAGGCCGTGTAGATGCCGCAGAAGTACAGCACCGAGGTGGCCGCAGCGACGAGCGCCCCCCGATGCACCGGCGCACGCTGATACGCCACGAACATCAGCGTGGCCGCGAGGAGTCCGACCACAACCCAGATGGCGGTCGCCTCCGTGGTCAGGTTCCTGAGAATGAACTCCGGCGTGGAGCCATCCGTCAGGCGGTCCATCAGCCGGGAGACAAGCGTCGACAGGTCACCTGTGATGTGATTCTCGAGGCCCCAGGCTCGCTTTCGCAGCGTCCAGATGAGCGTCGGCGCCACGGCGAGGAGCAGGACCGCTGCAAATCGAGGCGTCGCCGAGAGGCGTCGCACGAACTGCCGCAGGCCGACGACGGGATGCCGTGCGGCCAGGAGAACTAGCGTGGTGGTGAGGCACACGCCGAAGAGCACGCCCTCGTTCTTGAGGCACGCCGCTATGCCTGCCGCGCAGATGGCCGAGTGCAGGTCCGCGTCCCTCCCCTCTGCAGCGTAGCGGCCGAACAGCAGCAGCGCGACGCCGCAATACATCGCCAGGTAGCCGTCCATGTAGCCATTCGCGAGCCAGGCATCGAGGCTGAAGAAGAACATCATGGCCAGCAGGAGGAAGCTGACGGCCTTCTTCCGGAAGCTGAACACCCACAGCAGCAGGGGAACGAGCATCACGAGCAGGCTGCCCTTGGGAAAGAACTCGTTCCAGTACCCGTTCAAGGCGCCGAGTTGAGCCGCAATGGCGGGAACGAGCTTCGGGTAGTCGGGACTCGAGAATGCCAACGAGGGGTGGACCCATCCGTCCCCGCGGAGCGCGCCTTCTATCCAGATCATCTTCGCGTGAAGGAACCAGACCGACCGCGCATCCCAGCGCATCAGCGGCTCTGAGAAGACGAAGAAGTAGTAGACGCCCAGCAGATAGGCGATGCAGCAGGCGGCAGTGAGGACCGGCTCGCGCTGGCGAGTTTCTCCGTTCCGCCGTCGCCTGATGACGTCGATGGCGAACATCAGCGCGCCAAAGACCGCGAGTATCGATACGATGGCCAGCACGTTGGTGAGCGGCAGTCCCGACATGACCAGGATGTAATCGGCCAGGATGCCAAGCCCGAGCGTAAGCGCGAAGCGGTCGAACAGGCCGCCCCCGGCGCGCAGAAAGGACGTCGCGACATAGCCCGCGAAGAACAGGCACAAGACGGAAAGGCTAAGGACAATGAACAAGGGACACTTCCGTCCGTCTCTCGATCACCTCGCAGCCGGCCGCCACCGGTTCGGTGTTGAGAACGAATCTGGCCTTCGCATCGCGCTCGAGCCTGCGGGGCCAGGCCGACGCCACGATCTGCTGCAGGACGAAATCCTCTGCGGCGATGGAATCCGAGAGCTGATAGCGGTCGACGGACCGGCCGGGACGGCGAAGCATCAGCATCACTTCCTGCGTCCAGAACGGCAGAACCTCTTCTCCGGCCCGCGGCGTATCGAGGTTGGCCTGGAACGCTCCGAAGTCCGCGAGCGCGTGGACGGCCGTGCGATTGAGCACGTCGAGGGCCGTCACGACGCGCGCAAGGAACGGGCGGCCCCGGGCATCGGGCCAGGGCAAGGCAAGAACCACGATGAGAGCGGCCACTGAAAAAATCGCCCCTGCCGGGCTCCGGTAGCCTGCCCGTGCCGACATGAGACGCAGCCTGCCGAGCACCCACTCGGTGCCTGCCCTCCCAGGGCCCGTGCCGGCGAAGGTCCTTACCAACAGCGCGACAGCCAGCGCAGCGAGAAGCGCCAGTGTGTAGCGGACCCAGTCGAGGATTCGGGCGGCCACGGCAGTCGAATAGGCAATCCGGCGCTGCGACAGCGTCCAGGCCGGGACAGCGGTCGGTGCGGCGCCCTCACGCGACCAGGACCAGCTCAGGGCCGCGCCGCCGCCACGCTGCGTGTACCGCAGTTCGAGCAGGTGCGACCCGCGATCGAGGTGAATGGTGCCCGATCGGGTCTGAGGACCGTGTACTCCGCCGTTGTCGACGAGGGGGGCAACGGCGTTGTCCAGCACGAGCTGAGACCCGTCGTCAGAGGTCGTGGAGAAGGTGTACGAGCCCGGGCGCCTGACGGTGAGAAACCCAATCCAACGCACACTGAACTGTTCCGGTGGCGATCCACGCCACCGCCGCATCACCGTGGCCGTCGTTGGCTCGGTGTCCAGGCTGGAAAAAGCAGGGGCGCCCGACCAGTCCGGGTTCGTGAAGTACTCCCCGACGAGTCCATCACCCGCGGGCAGCGCCGCGCGCACGACTGCTAGAACCGTCCAGCCCAGTGCCGCGGCTACGAGGAGGGTCGCCGGTCGAACTCCACTCATCAGCGATCAGCGCGCGCAGGCATCACGTATATCATGGTTGCCGTGCACGCCGACGGCGGGACTCGCAGCGCAGCCTACGCAGAGCGGCTCACCAGACAGCAGACAGCGCGGTGGAAGCGATGGCTCGACGTGCAGGCGCCGTTCCGCTGGAATATGCGGCGTCTCACGCCCGGCTTCACGCTCGACATCGGCTGCGGGATCGGCCGCAGTCTCGAGCATCTCCGAGGGTACGGCGTCGGCGTGGACACCAATGAGAGTTGTCTTCGGGTCGCCAGAGCACGAGGCTTCACGGTGTTCACGCCCGAGGCGTTCCGGAACTCGGCGGAGTACAACCGCGCCGGCCGCTTCGACACCATCCTGCTGGCGCACGTCGCCGAGCACATGCGCGAAGACGAGGTCGTCCCGTTGCTGCAGCAGTACGAGGCCCTGCTCCGCTCCAACGGCAAGCTGATTCTGATTGCACCGCAAGAGGCAGGATTCAGGAGCGATCCGACACATGTCGTCCTGATGGACTTCGAACGGTTGACCCGCATTTCCGACCGGCTTGGCTTCGAGCTGGAACGCGCGTTCTCGTTTCCCTTTCCTCGCTGGGTCGGCCGGCTGTTCACCTACAACGAATTCGTCGTCGTGAGCAGGAAGCCGGGGCCCGGGGGCGCGAGCTCCACCAGGCCGGCATGAGCACGCCGCGCGTCAGCGCCATTGTCGTCAACTGGAACGGCGGCGCGATGCTGCAGGACGCGCTGGACTCGCTGTTCGCCCAGACCTGGCCGGCGGTCGAGGTGATCCTGGTCGACAACGGCTCCACGGACCGCTCCGTGGAGGAGGCCCAACGCCGGTTCGGCGACAGGCTCGTGGTCATCCGGAATTCCAGGAACGAGGGCTTCGCACGAGGCAACAACATCGGCTTCGACAGAGCGACCGGTGAATGGATGTTCCTGCTCAACTCCGACGCCGTCTGCGATCCGGACGCCGTAGAGGAACTGATGCGGTTCGTCGCCGACAAGCCCGACGTCGGGCAGCTCGCCTGCAGGGTGCTTCGCGCGGATCAGCCGAATTTCTTCGACTCGGTCGGGCTGCTGCTCTACCCTGACGGCGTGTGCCGATCGCGAGGCTGGGAGGAGAAGGATCTGGGTCAGTACGACCGTGCGGAAGAAGTGCTCGCGCCGCATGGTTGCGCCTGCGCGCTGCGCAAGAACATGCTTCACGCGATCGGTGGGTTCGACGAGGATTTCTTCTGCTACCTCGAAGACCTGGATCTGGGCGTTCGCGGCCAGCTCGCCGGGTGGAGATGCTGGTACGTCCCTACGGCCCGAATCAGGCACCGGAAGTCGGCGACAGCCGGCAACTACTCCGTGTTCAAGGCCTTTCACGTCGAGCGCAATCGCATCTACTGCCTGTGGAAGTGGATGCCACGCTTCCTCGTCTTCGTGTCGCCGCTGTTCACGCTGAACCGCTACGCCATGCAGGGATACGCCGTTTACACGCACCAGGGGGGCTCGTCAGAGTTCGTCAAGGAATATTCGCTGGCCCGGCTCGCGGTGCTCCTCATCCAGGCGCGTCTCGCCGCGT
Source organism: uncultured Bifidobacteriaceae bacterium (assembly GCA_964497175.1). Lineage (GTDB taxonomy): Bacteria > Acidobacteriota > Vicinamibacteria > Vicinamibacterales > CAVVIG01 > CAZCEL01. The sequence goes on along the minus strand of CAZCEL010000131.1, from coordinate 2,890 downwards.
TCGCGCGGCTGCCGCGCATGCTCGCCAAGCGCCGGCAGATCCGCCGGACGCGCACCATCGGCGTGCGCGAATGGTACGGGCTGATTTCGCGCTTCAAGCTCGACGCCATCGAGCTGGCGCTGAAGTACTAATCCCGAAGTCCACCTGAATTGGCGTAGCCGTCGCTCGAACGGACCAGCGCGTACACGCGACCCGCGCCTTCAGCGTGCACGAGCCGTAATCGGCCTGAATACTGCCGGAGGCGCTCCTCGACACTTTGCCATTCACCCGGCGGGTACCGCTCGGTGTGCACGACCATGTAGGTCACGCCGAGGGCCGAAAGCTGCCCGAGGCTTTTCTCGTCGGGAAACTTCTGCATGTCCCAGTAGAGCATCGTGTGAAGGATATTCCGCCAGCCGTGGAAGCCGTGCACCGTCTTCTGCCAGTGAGCCGTCGAGTGGAGCATGTAGGCAACGTGGTCGTGCTCGCCGTTCACCGGCATTTCGGCCACGACGAACGGCTTCTTCTGGCTGTCGAGCCAGCGATCGACGGAGGGAATCTCCAGGTTGGCCGGCCTGACGGCCATCGGCATCGCGGCGTACTCGACGATGAGCAGGATAGCGAGGGCTGCGGCCAGAATCGAGCGCGCTCGAGGGGTCCACCGGCGGGTGCTCGCGTCGAAACCCATGGCCGCAAGGACGGCGAGACCAAGGAGGGTCACGAGGATGAACCGCGAATGCGCGCGGATGAAGTTGAAAACCGGCAACCAGTAGAAGTACTGCCACAGGCCATGGGGAGGCCCCAGGGCCAGGCCAAACGTGAACAATGTCAGCAACACGTAGAAGGTCGTTGCATCTCGCCGGCGAGCCGCGGCCCACTGCGCGATCGCCTGGCCGGGCCCCCCGCTGAGCCAGGCCCGCGCGTACCATGTGGCTGCGAGCACCGTGAGGATTGCCAGAATCGGGAGAGCCCAATCCACGACCCGGGCGATAACCACGGTGCCATAGGTCGTCGGGCGCTCGGACAACGCCCAGGCCGGAACGGTGGAGTACCCTTTGCCGTCGCGCGACCAGGACCAGTTCAGCGCGGCGCCGCCGCCGAACTGCGCGTACCGCAATTCGACCATGTGAGTGCCGCGTTCGAGTTGGATCGTGCCCGAGCGTGTTCCCGGGCCATGCACACCCGCGTTGTCGACAACGGGGATCGCCTCATTGTTGCAGAACAGCTGGGAGGCATCGTCAGAGGTCGTGGCGAACGTGTACAGGCCAGGACGCCCGACGGTGAGAAACCCGATCCAGCGCACGCTGAACTGGTCGGGCGGCGAAAGGTTCCACCGTTGCCGCATTCTGGCAGGCGACAGCTTTGAATCCACAGCGGAGAAGGCAGGCAGTCCCGCCCAGTCCGGGTTCGTGAAGTACTCGCCGACCAGGCCCTGCCCTGCGTCAACCGAGGGACGCATCGCGCCGAGCGCCGTCCACGTCAGGGCGGTGACGAGCATCAGCACCAGCGGGCGCTTGAGGCGCGCGACGGTATCAGCCGGCACTCGGCGCCTGATGGCGACGCCCAGAAGCGCCAGGCCGGTGGACACAATCCAGGCCAGCGCGGAGCTCCGCTGATCGACCAGTTGTGTCGTGCCCGCCTTCAGCGGGATGAGCGTCGCGACGGTCATGACAGCCGCAGCCGTACTCGTCACGAACAACGCCGCCTGGACCAGAGGCGGGACTTGCCGCCACCAAGCGGTGCCGCCAGCGGCGGCTGGGGCGCCGGGGCGCCGCCAGACGATGGCGGCCGCCGCAAGGGCGACGGCCAGGTACCCCGGGAACAGAAACGAGCCTGCCTCGGCGACCCAGTCAGTCGCGCCCGCGAGCGAGATCAGGTACCGGTGTACGTGCGACGGTGACGCGAAAAACGACTCGTAGTTCGGGAGGAAGTTGCCGCCGAGCCCGCGCCTCAGCCCCGCGTCGCGCTGGACGAAGACGTACGGCAGAAACGCCAGGACCGCCGGGAGCAGCAGCACCGCGCCTGCAACCCCCAGATCGCGAACCCACTTCAGCAGCCTGAGCGCGTCGCCGAGCACAATACGATAGAGGCCGAGGGCAGCCAGCGACACGGCCAGAAAGACCATGCCATACCCGCTCGACAGCGCCTGCAGCGAGACGAAGCCGGCCGTCAGTCGCAGATCGCGCTTGTGCCCATGTTCGAAGTAGGCATGGAGCGACGCAAGGGCGAACGGAATCCACTGCACGGCCGAGAGCGTGATCTGGCCGATGCGAAAGAACCTCGGCGGCGAGGCTTCGAAGATGATTCCACACAGGATCGCAGCAGCCAGGCTGAGGCCGAGACGCCGCGCCAGCACGTAGGCGCCGAGCCCGCAGAGCACGCAGGTCGTGATCGACACGAGATTGGCGGCGAGCACCACGTTCCCCGTCAGCCAGATGACAGGAGCAGCGAAGAACGCGAGGCCGATCACGTTCTCCCCGTAGGCAAGCGTCAGGCGTTTGGGATGGTAGATGTTGGCGTCGAAGATCGCCCACGGCTTGTGCAGAAACGCATGACTGTCCCATCCGAGCAGGTACCAGCCGAGATCGCCGTCGGGACCCGTGGGAAACCGGAGGCTGGCTGGATGCAGCGAGAGGGGATAAGCCAGAAACACCGTCACGGCCGTGAAAAGAACGACGACGAACCAGGTCTCGCGGTCGCGGAACGAGAGCAGCCACGGCGCCGAGGCGGACGTCATGCGACAGAAATGCTAGCACGGCCGGTTTGACAGCAACGGCCTCGGGCCCGACACATCGCTGTGCTGGTCCCAATGCCTTTCGGAAATTCACGCAGCGCTCCGGCTCTGGGCCATTTGCTGCGAACACCCAACTCCGCAAGCCGGCAAAACGTCCTTCGGCGGCTGGTCGGCGGC
>CAZCEL010000130.1:0-10484 GCA_964497175.1 uncultured Bifidobacteriaceae bacterium | reverse complement strand
GCCGGCCGACCTCAACGTGCTCTGCCGCGAGTCGGCCCAGGCCGCCGAAGTCGAGCCGGGAGCCTCGGTCGGCCTCGACCTCGACCCCGCGCTGCCGGTGATCGCGACCGACGCCGAGCGGCTGCGGATCGCGCTCGTCAACCTCATCGTGAACGCCAGGCAGGCGTTCCGATCGCGAGAGCCGTCAGCGACCCGTTCGCCCGGTGCGGCGCGGCCTGCTGTGCGCGTCGCGACCGTCGGCGCGCCCGACTCGGTGGCCATCGTCATCTCCGACAGCGGGACCGGCATCGACCAGGGAGCGCTGCCCCACATCTTCGACCCGTACTTCACGACCAAGCGCGGCGGCACGGGCCTCGGCCTGCCGATCGCGAAGAACATCGTCGAGGGCCTGGGCGGCTCTATCAGCGTGACCAGCGCGCCCAACGAGGGCACCGAGATTCGCGTGCATTTTCCGCTGGCGGCCGTCTCCTGATGTCCCACCGCGGCGCCATCCTGCTGGTCGACGACGAAGAGAAGATCCTCAAGGCGCTGGGGCGTGCCCTGCGGGACGCCGGCCACGCAGTGATCGACACGACCGATCCGGTGGCGGCGAAGCGCCTGCTGGGCGAACGGGCGTTTGACCTCCTCATCGTCGACAACGTGATGCCCCCGATCAGCGGCCTCGATCTCATTCGCCAGTACGTCGCGGCAACCGGCGAGGGCGAGCGCGCCCAGATCCTGATGATGACGGCGCACGCGACCGTCGAGAGCGCCATCGAGGCGATGAAGCTCGGCGCGCTCGACTATCTGCAGAAGCCCTTCGAGATCGCCGAGCTTCTCGTCGTCGTGGATCGGGCGCTCGATCACCAGCGGCTCCGCACGGGATACCGGTACCTGCGCAGCGAGCGCGACGAGCAGTTCGATCATTACGGGATCATCGGACGCAGCCGCGCCATGGAGGCCATCATCCGCCGCGCCGAGCGTGTGGCGGCCACCTAGAGCACCGTCCTCATCACCGGCGAGACCGGGACCGGCAAGGAACTGATCGCCAGGGCCATTCACGACCACAGCGCCCAACGCGACATGCCGCTCATCAAGGTGAATTGTGCCGCCATCCCGGAGTCGCTCCTCGAGTCGGAGCTCTTCGGCCACGTCCGCGGCGCCTTCACGGGCGCCGCCGCGACCAAGAAGGGCAAGTTCGCACTGGCCGACGGCGGCACGATCTTCCTCGACGAGATCGGGACCATGAGTCCCTCCCTGCAGTCGAAGCTGCTGCGCGTGCTTCAGGAGCGCGAGTTCGAGCCCCTCGGGTCCGAGCGCACGGAGCGGATCGACGTCCGGGTCATCGCGGCGACCAATCGCGATCTCCGGCAGATGGTCGCGGAGGGCAGGTTCCAGGAGGATCTCTTCTACCGGCTCAACGTCATCCCGATCGATCTGCCCCCGCTCCGCGAGCGGCGCGAGGACATTCCGGTTCTGGTCGAACACTTCGTCAGAAAACACGCGCAGCGGACCGGACAGCGGATCGAGCGGGTCGATGACGAGGCGCTGGCCGTCCTGCAGCAGTACGACTGGCCGGGTAACGTGCGGGAACTGGAGAACACCATCGAACGGGCGGTGGTGCTGTCGACCGGCCCCGTGATCACCGGCCGCGCCGTCTCGATCCTTGGCGCCCCACCCTCCCAGAGCTCGGGGCTGCCCTCGCTTCGGCTCCGCCAGAACATCGACTGGGTGGAGCGGGAGACGATTCGACGGGCGCTCGAGAGCGCCCGCGGCGTCAAGAAGGACGCCGCCGAGCTGATGGGCATCAGCCAGCGGGCGCTGTCTTATTACCTCGCCAAGTACCGAATCGACTGATTACGAAGACAGTAAGGTGCCCTTACACGTTCGGTAAGCTCCGTGCCCGTCTCATCGACTTCCCCCGGGCTTTCCCACTTTGCGGTCCGGGCATCCGGTTTGCCTCCCTGTCCAAGCCACCTCATCCCGGGAGGCCCATGCCACGAGTCGGACGAACGCTCGCGATCATCGTTGCCGCCGCAGCCTTCGCGTCGTGTGACGAAAGCCTGTCGGATCTGGCCGGGCCGACGCCCAATCTCGAACCGACCTTCGCAAGCATTCAACGTGAAATCTTCGAGACCACCGACGCGTCCGGGCGCTCCAGCTGCGTGTCGTGCCACACCAGCGCGCTCAGTCCGTTTACCGGTGGACTGAGTCTCGAGCATGCCGTAGCCTACGATCAGCTGGTCGACGTCCGCAGCACCGAGCGCCCCAACCTCTTTCGTGTCGCACCCGGCAACCCCGATGCCAGCTACCTCATCCGTAAGGTGGAGGGCGCAGCCGGGATTGACGGACGGCGGATGCCGTACGACGGTCCACCGTATCTGACCGACGGTCAGATACTCGTTCTGAGGCGCTGGATCGAGCTCGGCGCCCCTCGTTGATGCGGAGCCAGATGTGAGGCGATACACCCGATTGCTGCTCGTTCCCGTCTTCGTGCTCGCACCAGCTCTCCCCTCGTTGGCTCAGGACGATGACGCGGTGCTCCAGCCCTCGCAGCCGGACTTCACGCTCCTGGCGCTGCCGACCACGCTCAGGCTCCCGCAGTTCAAGGGCGCGTTTCGCGTGACACACCGCTTCGCCCGGCCGCTCGGCGAAGGAGACTTCGGCGACCTGGCCGCTGATCTGTTCGGGCTCGATGGAGGCGCCATCGTCGGACTCGAGTATCGCTTCGGGATCGTGCCAAACGGTCAGGTGGGCGTGCATCGGTCGGCCGACGGGAAGACGGTCGAGTTCTTCGGCAACTACGCCGTCGCCAGACAGGGTCGCACCCTGCCCATGGACCTGACCGCGTGGGCCTCGATCGACGGTACCAACAACTTCAGGGATAGCTACTCGCCCGCGTTGGGGGTCATCCTGGGCCGCCAGCTCGCGGATACGGCGGCCGTCTACGTTCAGCCCATGTGGGTCAACAACTCCAATCCGCGGCCGGGCTCGCTCGTGGACGACAACGATACGTTCCAGGTCGGCGTCGGCGGGCGCCTGCGCGTGAGGCCGACGGTCTATCTCGTCGGCGAAATCGCGCCTCGCGCGGCGGGCTTCAAGCCCGGCGTCATGCATGCGGCCTTCGGAGTGGAGAAGCGGGCCGGAGGGCACATGTTCCAGCTCACTGTCGCGAACTCGTGGGCCACGACCATGGGCCAGATCGCCCGGGGCGGACCCGGCGACGACAACTGGTTCCTGGGCTTCAATCTGTCGCGCAAGTTTTTCTAGCGCGGCGATACCACACGTAACTGGAGCTGGTCTGGCTCGACTTGGAGACAACGATGGTCAGGACTCAGGCGGCGGAGATTGTCGGGGCGTTGGAGAGTCGGGTGGTGAGGACGGCGCTCGTGGCTGCATGCCTGGCCGCCCTTGTCAGCTGCGGCGGGAACAACACGGCGCCCTCACCCAATCCCGGCGGCGGTTCAGGGTTCACCTTCACGATCACGGCAGGCGGCGTGAGCCCGAAGACCATGACCGTGCCGCGCGGGACCCAGGTGACCTTCGTGAACAATTCCTCGCGGGCGCACGACATGAGCTCGGACCCGCACCCGGACCATACCGACTGCCCTGAAATCAACCAGGTGGGCCGCCTGAACGCGAATCAGAGCCGGCAGACCGGCAACCTGAACACCGCAAGGACCTGCGGGTTCCACGATCACGAGGACCCGTTCAACACCACTCTGACGGGCACCATCACCGTTCAGTAGCTGCCGCTCACCCGCTCACATCGCGCCGCGCGTGCGCAAGCCCGACGGCCCGCAACGCGCTGAAGTACCAGTAGCCGGGGTCCAGCTCGCCGGGGCGCATCGAGAATCGCGGGGCGTTCTGGATGTGGTGGTGGTTGTTGTGAAGGGCCTCGCCGCAGGTCAGCAGGGACCAGTACCGGCCCGGAAGATTGCGGGACTGGTCGGGCGTCTGGAAATTGCGGTAACCCCACCAATGTCCCAGCCCGTTGATCACGCCCGCCGCGAAGAACGGGATCCAGGCCATCTCGACGAGCCACATGGCGAGACCCCACATCCCGAACACCCAGGCATTGGTCACCAGCGTCGCCACGGGACCGAGCAGCGCCAGCGGCGTGTAGACGCGCCGCTCGACGACATCGTCCGGCGTCCCCGCCCCGTACTGGTCGAGAACCGCGCTGTCGCGCGCGGCGGTATGGTAGAGCCCGGTGCCCAGAAACAGGACTCTCCAGATACCAAAGACGATCGGGCTGTGCGGGTCGTCGGGCGTGTCCACGTGCGCGTGGTGGCACCGGTGGACGGCCACCCACTCCTTGGTGGGCATCCCCGTGCGCGCCCAGAGCCACAACCGCATGACGTGGGCCACCACGGGATGGAACGTGATGGCGCGATGGGTCTGGCACCTGTGCAGATACAGGGTCACGCAGGCGGTGGTCATGTGTGTGTCGGCGAGGGCGAGCAGCGCGTAACTCCAGACGGGGAGGCCCGGAAACAACGCGAAGGAATCGACCCAGTTCGCGAGGCCAGCGAGTGGTGCAGACAGCATGGTCAGGCCTGCCCCGCCGGCCGGGCCGGAACGCGCGCGCCGAGCTCGCGGTCGAGGTCGAGGAGCGACCCCGGATCGTCGCCGACCAGCCGGAACTTGGCCACCCACTCGCGTGCGGTCTTCTCCTCCTCGACCTGCTCGGTCAGGAACCACTGCAGCTCGGTCATCTCGGCGAACGCCTTCGACTTGAAGCAGAGTTCGTAGAGCGCGTTGATCTGCTCTGTGACCCGCATCTCCTGCCTGAGCGCGATCTCGAACACTTCTCCGAAGGAATCGAACTCGCGCGCCGGCTGCTCGATCGCCAGCAGCTCGACCACGCCGTTTCGCGCGAGGACGAAATTGAACAGCTTCATCCCATGCTGGTACTCCTCGCTGCTCTGCATCAGAAGCCAGCGCGCCGCGCCTGTGAATTTCTCACGCTCGCAGAACGCCGCCATGCCGAGGTACTGGTACCAAGCGTTGAATTCAGAATTGATCTGCACGTTAATCGCTCGAAGTACATCCGCATGCATCGAAACCATCCCCTCCTGTGTCGTGACAGCCCGGCAGGGCCGTGGCGATCGGGTCCGCGCACCTGCCGGACAGGCGTGAGCTCGGTGCCATATGGTAATCGACGCGGTCCTTTTCTGGGTGGGGAAACGCCATCCGACCGCGTTTTGGCGTGAGATCGGCGGCAGAACCGTGCCGGCGGACGTGAGCTGCCGGAAATCCGCCGCCCCTGCTGCCATCGCATCGGCGTTCCTTCACTCGCGGCCCATTCACTGTTGACAGATCGTCGCCCGCCGCGTGAGACTGTAGGGTTCTCACGGTGGCCACACGCGATGTCAGTCGTTGCCTTGTCGGAACTTCTCGGAGCGCCCGTCCGCGACGCCAGCGGCGCGATCACGGGACGCGTGCGCGAGGTCGCCGTGACGCCGCAGGACCATCCGACCCGCGTCGCCTTCCTGATCGTCCACACCCCACGGGGCGGGCGTGTGCTCCCTTCTGGGGAGATTACGTCGTGCGGCGCGATCGTACGCACGGCGAGCGACGCCTCCGCCTGGGCTGACTACGCCCCCTCTGACGGCGTCCTGCTGCTGAAACGCGACCTGCTGGATCAGCAGATCATCGACGTCCACGGGCGGAAGGTCGTCCGCGTGAACGACGTCGAGTTCGAGTCGACACCGCTCAACAGCCACGTCTCGCTCCAGGTGGTCTCGGTGGACGTAGGTGCCCGGGGCGCCATCCGGCGTCTGGCCAGGGGCGTCGTGCCATCCTTTACGCTGCGCGCGCTGCTCGCGCGAATTCCCCCGCGGGTCATTCCCTGGCAGTACGTCGACCTCATCGAGACCGACCCCGCCCGTCGAGTCAAGCTGAAGATCGCCTACGAGGGTCTCTCCAGACTCCACCCGGCCGATATCGCCGACATCGTCGAGGATCTCCCGCCGGCCGAGCGGGAGGCCGTGTTCGAGACGCTCGACGAGGAGGTGGCGGCCGAAGCCCTCGAGGAAATCGAGCCCCCCATCCAGATCTCGATCGTCGAATCGCTCGACAGCGACCGGGCCGCCGACATCGTCGAGGAGATGGATCCCGACGCGGCCGCCGATCTGCTGGGCGAACTGCCCGAGGATCGGTCCGGCCAGATCCTCGAGGAAATGGAGCCACAGGAGCGGCAGGGGGTCGCGCAGCTCCTCGAGTTCGGCGAGCACACGGCCGCCGGGCGAATGACCACCGAGTTTGTCGCCGTCCCGGACACCGGCCTCGTCGACGACGCGATCGCCGCGCTGCGGGCGTTCGAAGGCAGCCGCGAGGCGGTGGCGACCATCTACCTGACGGGCGCGGGCCACAAGCTGGTCGGCTCGATCTCGATCGCCAGGATTGCCATGTCGGCGCCGGCGGCACGGCTGTCCGATCTGAGCGAGCCGTGCATCGCCTGTGCGCTCGACACGCCCGACGGAGAGGTCGCGGCCCTCTTCGACAAGTACAACCTGTTTACGCTGGCCGTTGCTGACGAGCACGGCCGGCTGGCTGGCATCATCACGGCGGACGACGTTATCGCGATGCTGCGGCATCGGAGCTGAGTCGCGAGCGATGCCCTCCATCCGCCGGCGCTGGAAAGCCCGACTCACGCTGTTCATGGCGGTGGTCGGCCCCGGCTTCATCTCGGCCACCGTGGACAACGACGCCGGGGGAATCTGGACCTACTCGGTCGCCGGTGCGCAGTTCGGGTACTCGCTGCTGTGGGCGATGATCCCGACGACGATCGCGCTGCTGGTGGTCCAGGAGATGGCGGCCCGCATGGGCGCGGTCACCGGCAAGGGCCTGAGCGACCTGATCCGGGAGGAGTTCGGATTCCGCATCACGTTCTTCCTGATGATTGCGCTCGTCGTCACGAACTTCGGCAACATCATGGCCGAGTTCGCGGGCATCGCGAGCAGCGTGTCGCTCTTCGGCATCTCACGCTACATCGTCGTGCCGCTGGCGGCGGCGGTGGTCTGGGTAATGGTCGTCCACGGCACGTACAGCAGCGTGGAGAAGATCTTCATGATCGCCTCCACATTCTACGTGGCGTACATCATTGCGGGCCTGCTGGCACACCCCGACTGGAAGACGGCCGCATTTGCGACCGTGACGCGGCCTCGGACTGACGGCATCCGCGATTACGGATATCTGTACATGCTCATCGGACTGGTCGGCACCACGATTGCTCCCTGGATGCAGTTCTACCTCCAGGCGTCGGTCGTCGAAAAAGGCATTACCCCTCGGCAATATCGTGCGGCGCGCTGGGATGTGATTGCCGGCTGCCTGTTTGCGGCCGTCGTGGCCTGGTTCATCATCGTGGCGTGTGCGGCCACGCTGCACGCGGCGGGCATCACCGCCATCAGGGATGCGGCCGACGCCGCGCAGGCCCTCAGGCCGCTCGCCGGGGACCGCGCGTACCTGCTGTTCGCGGCGGGCCTGTTCAATGCCTCGCTCTTCGCCGCCTCTATCCTCCCCATCTCGACCTCCTACGTCGTGTGCGAGGGCCTGGGGTTCGAGGCAGGCCTCGACAAGAAGTTTCACGAGGCGCCTGCCTTCTACTGGCTGTACACGCTGCTCATCGTCCTCGGGGCGGGCGCGCTGCTGATTCCCGCCTTCCCCGTCGTGCACATCATGGTGCTGTCGCAGGTGGTCAACGGCGTGGTGCTGCCGTTTGTCCTGATTTTTATGCTGCGGCTGACCAACGACCGGGAGCTGATGGGCGAGCACGTCAACTCTCGCGCGTTCAATTCGGTGGCCTGGGCCACCGTTGTCGTCATGATCATCCTGACCGTGGCGATGCTGGCCACGCTTCGCTGAACCGCAGACCCGGCCGACGTCGCCAGACCCGTCGCCGCCTGCTGCCCGCCCCCCGGACGCGAACGGGCGCCCGGGGCGGCGTGCAGTTGAACTTGAACGCCTGTTCAAACTACCTTAGAGCTGTGACGAGAGGCGAGCTAGCGGAGCCTCCCGCCGAGCACGCTCGGACCGATCGGGCCCGCCGCAGGGTCCCACGGGCCAGCAAGGCCGGCGGTCTGTCGCCGATGCAGGTCAGGATCCTGAAGAGCGCGGCCGCCGCCTTCCGGCGCCTGGGCTACCACGGCGCGACCGTGGAGCAGATCGCGGCGGCGCTGCACATGAAGAAGGGGAATCTCTACTACTACTTCCAGAACAAGGAAGAGATCCTCTTCGCGTGCCACCAGTACTCCCTGGATCGGTTGATCGGTCTGCTCGAGCAGATGGACAGAAGCCACCTGCCTCCCGACGAGCAGCTGCGACGTCTCATCGTCGTCTTCGTGCATACGATCCTCGACGAGCTGCACGGGATGGCGCTGTTCATGGACCTCGAGGCGCTCTCGCCGGCCCACCTCAAGATGCTCATCGAACGGCGTGACCGCGTGGACCACGCGGTTCGCGAGATCATCCGGGACGGAGTGCGCACCGGCATGTTCGGGGATGTGGACACCAAGCTGGTGTCCCTCGCCATGTTCGGCGCGGTCAGCTGGATTCCGCGGTGGTTCAACCCCAAGGGCGCCGCGAGCTCGGAGGAGATCGCCGAGCGGTTCGCGGACTACCTGGTCGGGGGGCTGCGGCGCGTGTGACCCGCGCGCCGGCCCGGCCTCTCGGGCATGGAGCCGCCGATATAATGAGGACGCGGATGGCGCGCATCATCCCGCTGGTCGAGCGGCAGGCGCGGGCACCCAAGCCCGACTGGCTCAGAGTGCGGGCGCCGGGTTCGTCAGGCTACCTGCGGATGCGGACGCTCGTCCGTCATCTCGGCCTGCACACCGTGTGCGAGGAAGCGTGGTGCCCGAACATCGGCGAGTGCTGGCACCACGGCACGGCAACCTTCATGATTCTGGGCGATGTCTGCACGCGGGCCTGTTCGTACTGCGCCGTGGCCCACGGCCGGCCGGCGCCGCCCGACTCAACCGAAGCCGCGCGCGTCGCCAACGCGGTCGAGACCCTCGGGCTGAGCTACGTGGTCATCACCTCGGTCGATCGCGACGACCTCGAGGACGGTGGTGCGGCCGCGTTCGCTGAGACCATCCGCGAAACACGCGCGCGCGTCAGGGGCTGCCGCATCGAGGTCCTGATCCCGGATTTTCAAGGCTCGAAAGAGGCGCTCCAGGCGGTCCTGGACGCCGGGCCCGATGTCCTCAACCACAACACCGAGACCGTGCCCCGGCTGTACCGCATGGCCCGTTCCGGCGGCCGGTACGCGCGGACGCTCGAGCTGCTGCGTCGTGCGCGTGCCTTCGCTCCAGGCATTCCGACCAAGACCGGCCTCATGGTTGGCCTGGGCGAGGAGCGCGGCGAGCTCGTCGACACGTTTCGCGAGCTGCGCGGCGTCGGCTGCGAGATTCTCACCGTGGGACAGTACTTGAGACCCAGCCCGGCTCACGCGCCGGTCGCCCGCTACTATCATCCTGTCGAGTTCCGCGAGCTGAAGGAGGTCGCGCTCGGTCTGGGCTTCGTGCAGGTGGAGGCGGGTCCGCTCGTGCGCAGCTCGTACCACGCGCACGAAACAGCCGACGCCTACAGACGCGTTGCCGGGGGAGCGCAGTGATCAGCGCGCATATCACCACCATGACCAACAATCCCGGCACTCGCGTGCAGGCGGACCGGTCCATCCTGACTCGACCCGGGACGTGCCTCGTCGCGGCCGCGCTGATGCTCGCCGCCGCGTCTGCCTCGGCCCAGACCTCTGGTGGCGCGCTCGTCAGCGGAGCGATAACAGCGGCCGTGACCGAGTCTGAAGTGCAGCCGTCCATCCAGGGTTTCATCGGCTACCGATTCAACCGGGCTCTGGGGATCGGCGTCGAGCTGGCCTGGCTGCCAACTGCCGAGCAGGATCTGCCCCTGCCGCTCCGCCCGTGGTACTCCGGCGAAGGCGAAGGCGACATACTGACCTTCACGACCAACGTGCGCGTCGAGATTCCGACCGCGTTTCGACGGGTCCTGCCGTTTGTCGTCGGCGGTGGCGGCGTGGCGAGCGTCTCTCGGGATTACGACGTCAGGATTCTGGACGCGCCGTACCCGCTCACCGGACTCAACGCGGAACCCGGCCGACGCGAGCGTCGCGGCATCACGCGGCCCTTGCCAACCTCGCTCGTCTTCCCGTCGATCTTCCCTCCACCGCCCAGCCCGACGAGCACCGGCCTTGCGCTGACGCTGGGCGGCGGCGCCAGCCTGCTCGTGACCGATCGCCTCTCGTTCGACGTCGACCTGCGCGCGCTCCACATCCGCGGGGCGGCTCGACAGACCATTGGCAAGTTCGGCGTCGGGGCAAGCTACCGGTTTTAGTTCAAGCGCACAGTTCGCATACGACCCCGGCGATTACCTCACGCGCCTCGTGGAACGTCGCGCCTGACCAGGCCATCAACTTCGCCACCAGCAGACGGTCGCTCAGCGCGTCTGCGGCGGCTCTCACACTGGGAAGGCGAGTCAGCCGT
>CAZCEL010000129.1:0-10526 GCA_964497175.1 uncultured Bifidobacteriaceae bacterium | reverse complement strand
CATCCCGCCGGGCTGCGTTGCTCGCCACTTACATACGCCCGGTATGCGCGCTCCTTGCGCCTTGCCGGGCGGGCGCCCCGACGCCCAGAAATGGTGCACTCATACCCGGACGGGCCCTAACGATCGCGCTCAGCCGCGAGCCGCGCGAGATCGTTTCTTCGACTTCGATCGAACCTTCCGCGCGCGGCTCGGCGGCTGCGGCGCGGTGCTAGTCAGCGTACCCCGTGAGCTCTGCGTACGAGCCTGGGTTTTGGCAACCTTGATCAGGGCCCTCAACGCTTGATTCACCGTCTGGCCGTCGGGGAACGCCTCGGCGACGTCACGCTCGAGCAGGACGAGCGTGGTGCCTGCCGTTGCGCGCTCGTAGTATTTGCCCCGGACGCCACGCGTCAACTTCGACAGGTCGTACTCCGGACGACGATCGTCATGGTCGCTTGGCACTGCGCTCTTGGAGGGCATTGGTTTCACCGCGCGTACCTGCGAATCCAGGCGATATAGGCACTCTCGGTCCGGCGGCTGTAGTGCCGCACTCGGATCGCCCGTCGCACACGGTCGAGAAGTCTCGTCGGCGAGGCGACAGACGGCGCGCGATCGGGAGAGGACGGCCACGTGGTCATGCGAGTTGGATGGAAAGCGAAGTCCGTGCCGACATGCCCGCCGTCGCAACGCGGCTTGAAGCTCAAGCGTATCAATCGAGGTGCGAGGGTTTGCTTGCGTCGAGAACCGGGGAGAGAGCAGAAACTGCGATCACCCTCGAGTGCCGAGACCGACTGGCTCTCGGCGTGAACGCCGGGTCGTCTTGACTTCGAGGATGGACCGCCCTCAATGAGGAATCCCATCGGGATACGGGACATACGTAACGAGGTGACGTGCGACGAACTCCTGAATCACCACGTCGGGGCGCTCCCGCAGAACGATATCGGGATCGAGCTCGTTCTGCCAGAGATAGACAGCACGGCTGAAATGCTCGGACAGGTACGGAATCAGCTGGCCGGCAAACGAGTCGCGAAACATGACGGCCCGCGGGAGCCGCGGATCGGCAATCTCGGTGACACGTCGTCCTTCCTCGCCGTACGGATCCGGAACGGCCGGTTCCACTACCCGGTACGCCCAGCCGCGCCGGGGCACGAGCCCTGGCATCGACGCCTTTCCCGGATCCGGCAGTCCCAGCATCGTCGTCCGGTCGCCGGAGGGGACCGCGGGCGACTGGTCGAAGTCGCTCCGGGCGAGCGGCTGGAGCGAGGGAAACCACCGCTGGAGCCGCTTCAGGATGGCGCGATACCCGACGAGGCCTCCCCGATCGTTCCAGTGCGTGTCGTACCGGTGATAGAGGAGTTCGTTGCCCCGCGCCTCGAACACCGCCTGGCGCAGGTCGAGGATGTCGACGTGTGAGTGACGGCGCATGTACGCGACCACGTGATCGACCTGGAACTCCGAACCCAGCCGGTGCAGGGTGCGAGGCATCAACTCGGGATAGATCATCTGCTTGTCGGGCGCCACGACGAAGAGATACCGGATGCCTCGGGACGCCATCCAGTCGTGCGTGCGCTCGATCAGGAGCCGCCACGCTTCCAGGCGCACGGTGGTCGGAACCTCCGTCTGCAGATAGTCTTCGATGCCCCCATCGTCGGCGTAGAACAGCCACCCGTCCTGCCCGGCGACGACGGTGGGGGAGGACGAGACACCGAGCACGCTCCACAGAAACCGCGATCGCCAGGCCATCAACTGGTTGCGGAAGGCGAAGTGGTCCTCGAAGTACCGCTGGAACTTGTCCGGCCACGCGCGAAGCGCCGGCCCCTGCCACGACCATTGCGGGAACTGGGCGAGCTCGCGCATCTCGGCCTCGGAGATGTTCACCCGGTCGATGCCAAGGGCGAGGCCGGCCCCCGGGATGACGACCGCGAGGAGGAAGATCAGCGAAGTGACCACCTGCTCGAGGCGATGGAATCCCGACGGCGATGGAGAGGGCGGCATCCGATGGCGGGACGTCATGCTCAAAACCGAAAATAGATGAACGGGTTATACGTGCGGCCGGCAATCTGGACAATCGAGGCGAAGAGCACGACGGCAACCGAGACTACGCCGCCGAACGCGAGAACCGGGCCGGCGATCCTCGAAATGGATTCGCCGCCGCTGTCGCTGGCGGCCTCGGACATTCGGTGTGCCATGCTCGCCCGGAGCGCCGCGAACCAGGGTCCGATCGGCATCGACCCGATGACGCCGGCCGCGAGGGCAATCCAGAGCTCGGGTGTCAGGTACCAGCCGACCAGATAGGGGGTCGGCTCGGCGAGCCCGAAGCCGGCCATCGCGCGCAGATATGCCAGCGCGCCCGCCAGGGTGTCTGCCCGGAAGAGCACCCAGCCGACCATCACGACGAGCAGCAGGTACGCGTGGCGCAGCGGGCGCCACAAGCGCCGCACCAGGGGCGCGAGGCCAATGCGTTCGACGACCAGGAAGGCACCGTGGAACAGTCCCCACACGACGAAACTCCAGGCCGCACCATGCCACAGGCCGCAGAGAAAAAAGACGACGAAAAGATTGAGATAGATGCGCGGCATGGCCACGCGGTTGCCGCCGAGCGGCACGTACAGGTAGTCGCGGAACCAGGCGGACAGCGAGATGTGCCAACGCCGCCAGAACTCCTGCACGGTCTCGGAGATATAGGGCCACCGGAAGTTCTCCGGGAACCGGAATCCGAACATGCGTCCAAGGCCCAGCGCCATGTCCGAATAGCCTGAGAAGTCGAAGTAGATCTGCAGCGTGTAGCACACGAGACCCAGCCAGGCGTGCATGGCGCTGAGCTGGGCGGGCGGCATGGCGAAGATCTGGTCCGCAGGCACGGCCACGGTGTTGGCCACCAGCACTTTCTTGCCCAGCCCGAACACGAATCGGCGAACGCCGGCGGCAAAGTCGTCCAGCGTCACGACGCGCCGGGCGAGCTGGTCGGCAATCTCTCTGTAACGGATGATGGGTCCGGCGATCAGCTGTGGGAAAAGCAGCAGGTACAGCGCAGCATGCACCGGGCTCTTCTGTGCCGACGCGTCACCTCTGTACACGTCGACGACGTAGGAAATGGCGTGAAAGGTGAAGAAAGAGATCCCGATGGGCAGAAGGACGCGTGGGACAGCGAGGGGTCCCATCTGCGCCTGGGCAAGCAGCGCGTTCGTATTGTCGGCGATGAAGTTCGCGTACTTGAAGACGGCAAGCACGGCCAGATTGACGCCCACGGCGACGACGAGGCGGCGCTTCGCACGTGCGGGCGTGCGGGCGCCCGCCACGAGGATGGCCATCTGGTAGTTGAAGGCGATCGAGGCGAGGATGAGCCACGTGAAGGTGCCGCCGCCGCGGGCGTAAAACACGATGCTGCCGACGAGCAGCAACCAGTTGGCGTAGCGCGCATGGGCGCGGCCGGCCGCACCACGGGTCGCCAGGCCGGGCAGAAAGTGAAGCGACAGGAGAAGCGGCAGGAACAGGAAGAGAAAGATCGGCTCGGTGAACAGCACGGGTTGGCGCGGGAACGATCGATGACCTGACCGGCCGCGTCAAGGCCTCGTGAAGATCAGAATGTGTTGTCGGGGAAGCACGCCCTCGACCTTCGACAGCTGAAACCCTTCGGCTTCCACCTCGAGCTTGGCTTCGGCGACGCTCATCTTGTGATCGAGGCGGATGGGGATCGACGGATCCTCTTTGCGGTATTCGAGAAGCACCAGGCGTCCTCCCGGCCTGATGGCCTCGCGCATCTTCCTGAGCATCGCTTGCGGCTGGGAGAACTCGTGGTACACGTCGACCATGAGGATGAGATCGATCGTGGCCCTGGGCAGATGCGGATCGTCAACGGTTCCAAGCACGGTCTCGACGTTGACAATCTGGTCCCTGGCGAGGCGCTGCCTCAGGAGCATCAGCATCTCGGGCTGGAGGTCGTTCGCGTACACCTTGCCAGAGGGACCCACGCGCCTGGCCATCCGCACGGTCATATAGCCGGATCCGGCGCCGACGTCGGCGACCGTCGATCCGGGCTCGAGCCGGATGGCGTCGAGGGCTCGATCGGGCTCTTCCTCCTCGACACGCTCAGTGCGCTCGAGCCAGGCGGCGCCCTGAAACCCCATCACTGCGGCATAGCGCCGGCCGCTGAGCGGGTGGATGCCGGGCGCCTGCGCCGACAGCACGCCACCGACCACGAGTGCGGCGGCGAGTGTCGCGGCCACGGGATGGCCCAGCGTAACGAGCGAGGTTGGTTTCCGCATATGATCGATGTCCGACAGCACGTCTCGTCACTCGGATTATGCCATGACAGAACAGACCCTCACCCCATCCCGGTTGTGGAAGCGGATGACCAGGGATCAGCGCGTGACCGTCGCCCGGGCCTTTTGGAAAGATGGGGACGCAGCCGACGACCAGATTCAGGCCGCCCTTGTGATCGCGCGGCAGAAGAAGTTCCGGCCGAAGACCGTCGTGGCGCTGGACGACGAACGGAAGGCGCTGCACCTGGCGAGCATTCCATCGCTCCCGGACAATCTGGCCGCCAAGGCTCTGGTGATCTATCACCTCACCGAGCAGCGGCCGATGATGGGCGCGTTTCTCGACGCGCTCGGGCTCGCGCACGAGAACGGGCTGATACAGGAGGAGAACCCGAAGCCGGATCCCGGGAAGATCGCGCCAGCCGCCGGGAAGATCGCCGAGATGTTCCCCGCCGAGCACGTGTCGATCTATCTGAACACCCTGCTCTGTCAGGACCCCGAGACGTGGGGCGGCCTTCGCGACGTGCCCCAGCTGGGGGCGCCGGGCTAGCCGCGTCCGGCGCGCTGTCAACACATGCGCAAACCGGTAGTGCTCGTCACCGGGGCGGGCGGAGAGATCGGGCACGCGTTGCTCAGGGGGCTCGCCTCCTCCGACGAGGCGATCATCTCGCTGGACGTGCGGCCCCTCGATCGCTCGATCGCTCCGCTGGTCGCGCGCGAGTTCACCGGCTCGGTGACCGACGTCAACCTCCTCGACCGCATGCTCGCCGAGTTTGAAGTCGACCGTGTCTACCACCTGGCTGCGCTCCTGTCGACGCGCGCGGAGTTCACGCCCGTCACGGCGCATCACGTGAACGTCGAGGGCACGCTCAACCTGCTCGAGTTCGCCCAGCGGGAGGGCGAATCGCACGGCCGGTCGGTGGTGTTCGTCTATCCCTCGTCCATCGCGGCGTACGGCATCCCCGACCTGGACACGAAGTCGAAAGCCGGCCGTGTGAAGGAGGACGAACACGCGCGACCGACGACGATGTACGGCTGCAACAAGCTGTACTGCGAGCAGCTGGGCCGGTACTACGCACGGCATTACAAGCAGTTGTCGGTCGACACGACCGCGCGCGTCGACTTCCGGGCCGTGCGCTTCCCCGGGTTGATCTCGGCGACGACGATGCCGGCGGGCGGCACGTCCGACTACGCGCCGGAGATGATTCATGCGGCGGCGCAGGGCAAGCCGTACGCCTGCTTCGTGCGGCCCGACACGACGATTCCGTTCATGGTCATGCCGGATGCCGTGGACGCGCTCCGGCGCCTGGCCGGGACGCCCCGCGATCAGCTCACCCGAACGGCGTACAACGTGGGTGCCTTCAGCCGATCCGCAGCCGAGATCCGCGATCGGGTGCTCGCCGCGTTTCCGGGCGCGGACATCACGTATAGAATCGACCAGAAGCGGCAGGGCATCGTGGACTCGTGGCCGGCCGACGTCGACGACTCGGCGGCGCGGGCGGACTGGGGCTTCAGTCCTGCGTTCGACTTCGAGCGCGCGTTTCGCGACTATCTCATCCCGACCATCGTCCACTACTACCGGCCATGAACGCTGTCACCGCCTTCGCGCCGGCGACCGTCTCCAACGTCGCGTGCGGCTTCGACGTGCTCGGCTTCGCGCTCGAAGAGCCCGGCGACGAAGTGACCGCGCGCTTTGCCGGATCGGCCGTCATCATCGAGGGCATTTCCGGCGACGGGGGACGGCTCCCCCTCGAGGCCGATCGCAATACGGCCGGCGTCGCGGCACAGGCGCTGCTCTCGCGCTTGAGTGATGCGCGCGGCGTGGCGCTCACCATCAAGAAGGGTCTTCCGCTGTCGAGCGGGCTCGGCGGAAGCGCGGCCAGCGCAGCGGCCGCCGTGGTGGCCGTCGACGCGTTGATCGGCGGTGGCGCGAGCGTCGACACGCTGATCGCGTGCGCGCTCGAGGGCGAGCGTCTGGGCGCCGGATCGGCGCACGCGGACAACATCGCGCCGTCGATCTGCGGAGGCTTCGTTCTCGTGCGCCGCGCCAGCCCTCCCGACGTGCTCTCGCTTCCCGTTCCCGCAGGGCTGACCGCTGTCGTCGTGCACCCGCACCTCGAGATCGAGACGGCCAGGGCGCGGGCGCTTCTCGGCACGTCGGTGCCGTTGAGCGAGGCGGTGCAGCAGTGGGCGAATCTCGGGGCCTTGATTCACGGGCTGCATACCGGCGACTTCGCCCTCATCGGCCGCGCGCTCGAGGACGTGATCGCCGAGCCACGCAGAGCGCCGCTCGTGCCCGGCCTTGCCCGCATCAAGCGTGCGGCGATTGACGCCGGTGCGCTCGGGTGCAGCCTGTCGGGGTCCGGTCCGTCGCTGTTCGCGCTGTGCGCCAGGCCGGGCGATGCCGCGCCTGTCGCCAGCGCCATGGCCGCGGCCGTGCGCGCGGAAATCGGCGCCGCTCCCGAGGTCTACGTGTCGGGTATCGCCCGCCGCGGCGCCCGCGTCCTGTCCACATGCGCTTCGTGACAACGCGCAGCGCCGACGAGGGTCGTTCGCGCGACGGCCCCGCCAGCCCCCGTGACGGGGTCACATTGCGCACAGCCATGCTCGAGGGCCTCGCGCCGGACGGCGGCCTCTATGTTCCGGATACGATCGAGCCCTGGCAGCCGCGAGAGCTGGGGCGGCTGCCGCGGCGCACGCTGACCGAGATCGCATACCGCGCACTGCGACCCTACACGCGGACCGAGCTCGACGCCACGACGTTCGAGGCAGTAGTGGTGGCCGCGCTCAGCTTTCCGATTCCACTGGTCGAAGTCGAGCCGGACATCTACGCGCTCGAGCTCTTCCATGGGCCGACGCTGGCCTTCAAGGACGTCGGCGCCCGGACCATGGCCCGCCTGATGGCGTCGCTCGACAGCGAGGACCAGCCGCTGACCATCCTTGCGGCCACCTCGGGCGACACGGGCAGCGCCGTGGCGCACGCCTTCCATGGCGTGCCGCACACGCGCGTCGTCGTCCTGTACCCGGAGGGGCGCGTCAGCCCCACGCAGGAGGCGCAGCTGACGGTGTTCAACGGCGAGGAGGGGAACGTCCGCGCCTTCGCGGTCCGGGGCAGCTTCGACGATTGCCACCGCCTGACGCGGCAGGCGTTCGCCAGCCCGGAGCTGCGCCGGCGCGTGCGACTGACTTCGGCCAACTCGGTCAACATCGGCCGGCTCCTGCCGCAGATGGTCTATTACTTCCATGCCGTGGCCCAGGTGCCCGGCGGGGCGTCTTCGGGCGTCGTGGTCTGCACACCCAGCGGGAACTTCGGCAACCTCACCGCGGGCCTCTTCGCCAAGCGCGCCGGACTGCCCATCGTGCGCTTCGTCGCGGCGACCAACGTGAACGACGTCGTGCCCGCCTACCTCGCCACGGGCCGCTTCGAACCGCGCGCCTCGGTGCCGACGATTGCCAACGCCATGGACGTAGGAAACCCCAGCAACTTCGAGCGCATGCGCTGGCTCTACCGGGACGACCGCGACGCCATGCGCGCCGATGTCGTGGGGAGCCGGCACGCCGACAGCGAGGTGCGGCAGACGATCAAGCGCGTGTACGTCGAGCGCGGCTACGTGCTCGACCCGCATTCGGCAATCGCCTATCAGGGGCTCAGGGACTATCTGGATGCAACGGGCGAGGATTCGGGGCGGCGGGCCGCGGGGGTGTTTCTCGCCACGGCGCACCCGGCGAAGTTTGCCGAGGTGGTCGAACCGATCATCGGGCGGCGCATCGTCACGCCGGAGCGGCTGGCCGAAGCGCTCGCGCGGCCCCGTCATCTGCTCCGACTCGACGCCACGCTCGACGCCGTGGCAGGTGCGCTCTGTGGATAGCGGGCTCCTGCCCGGGCCGTTCCGCTATCGCGCGCCGGTTCTGGAGCAGCTCTGGCGTCACGGCATCCAGCCGACGCCGCGCACGAGGCCGGATCTGGTCCGCGAGTTCGTCCGCGACCTCTACAAGTTCGAAATCCGCACGCTCAAAGGGCGCATGCTCCGAGGGGCGTTTCCGCGTCGCGAGTACGCGCAGCGTGTCGAACAGCTGCGCGGCCGGTACGCCATCCTGGCGCTCCTCCCCTGGCAGCTCGTCGAGCAGGATGGGCCACCCTCGTAGGGCTACAATGTGATGTCCACCGTGAGCGAGCTGCGGCCCAAGCGCACTGGTGCGTCGGGTTCGGGCGCGAGCCACGCGGCCCCGCGCCCGCATCTCGATGAGGTGGCTCCCGCGGTGTACGACGAGCTGCGGCGGCTGGCCGCGGCGTATGTCCGGCGGGAGCGTCCTGGACAGACGCTGCAGGCGACGGCCCTCGTTCACGAGGCGTACCTCCGGCTGGCCGGAGCTGGGACGCCGTGGACCGACCGGAAGCACTTTCTCGGCATCGCCGCCCGGTCGATGCGCCAGATTCTCGTCGAGCGGGCGCGTGCGCGCGGCGCTCAGAAACGATGGGCCGGCCTGGATCGCGTGTCGCTGACCGAGTCGCTCGTCCGGGCGAGCGAGGAGGACGCGATGCTGCCGGCACTCGACGAGGCACTGGCGCGCCTCGAGCGGATCGATCCGGAGCAGGCGAGGATTATCGAGCTCAGGTATTTCGTGGGCCTCGGGATCGAGGAAGCCGCAGATGCGCTGGGCATCTCGCCGGCGACGCTGAAGCGACGCTGGGCCATGGCGCGGGCGTGGCTCTTCCGTGAGCTCAGCCATGAACGCTGAACAGTGGGTCCGCGTTCGCGAGGTGTTCGAGCGGGCGCTGGATCGCGAGGGCGGCGATCTCGAGGCCTGGCTCGACGAGCAGGCCGGCGGCGACAGGGATGTCCGCCGGGAAGTCGAGTCGCTTCTGCGGCACCATTCCGGCGCCGGGTCGTTTCTCTCTGCGCCCCTGACAGACCGGGTGCCGGGTCTGCTCGACGAGGAAACACAGTTCCAGCCAGGGCAGCGGATCGGCGACTATGACATCGTCCGCGAGCTGGGCCGCGGCGGCATGGGCCGCGTGTACCTGGCGACCGACGTGCGGCTCAGCCGCACGGTCGCGCTCAAGGCGCTGCCGCCGCACCTGACGCGCGATCCGGCGCAGCGCGAGCGGCTGCGCCGCGAGGCGCGTGCCGCAGCCGCGCTGTCCCATCCCGGCATCTGCACGATCTACGCGCTCGAGGAGCTGAACGACGAACTGTTCATCGCGGCGGAGTACATCGACGGCCGGACGCTCCGCCAGGAAATCACCCAGGGGCGGCGTCCCTCGTCGAGGGACCTGCTGGACATGGCCAGGGAACTGGCCGCGGCGCTGGCCGCCGCCCACATGAAGGGCATCACGCACCGGGACCTGAAGCCCGAAAACGTCATGCGCGCCCCGGACGGAAGGCTGAAGATCCTGGACTTCGGCCTCGCCCTGATCGATCCGGTGGCCGGACCTTTCGCGGCCACTCACGTCACCCAACCGGGCGTCCTGGTAGGAACGCCCGCCTATATGGCGCCCGAGCAGCTCAATGGGAGCCCCGTCGACGCGCGGGCCGACGTGTTCGCGTTCGGGGTGCTGCTTTACGAGTGTGCGTGCGGCACGCATCCCTTTCAGGCCGCGAGCCCATTGGCGCTTGCGGCGCGCGTGCTGGAAAGCGAGCCGCGGCCGATTCAGACGGTCTGTCCGGACATCTCGCCCTTGGTGGCCAGTGTGATCGACCGCTGCCTCAGCAAGGCCCCGCGCGACCGGTTTGCATCGGCCGCCGACGTCGCGCTGGCCCTTGCGCGGACCGACGTGCCCCGGCCGCCCACCGGTGTCACGATCTGGTGGCGGGCGCACCAGTTGGCGGCCATCGCCCTGAATCTGGGGGCTGCCGCGTTCGCCTGGCGCATCAAGGAATGGCAGCATGGACTGCCCGACCAGCTGTTTCTGGCCGTCGGCATCCTGGCCACCGTGGCCGCCATCTTCCGCGGCCATCTGCTGTTTACCGAGAAGATGAACCGCCGTGCGTTCGACGCCGAGCGGCGCCGTGCCGTTCCCGTCACGCTCGGCGCGGACCTCCTCATCGCGCTCGCGGTCTTTGCCGACGGCGCACTGCTGGCCTCGGCGCGTCCGCTGCCCGCCGTGCTGACGATGGCGCTGGCCGTGGGGATCGCGGTCACGCGGCTCGTGCTCGAACCGGCGACAACGTCGGCCGCGTTTGGCTCGGCGACATGATCGCGATCGAGATCCGGGAGCCGGGCGGACCGGAGGTGCTCGTTCCCTGCGAGCGGCCTCGCCCGGTCATCGGGCCTGGCGAGGTGCTG
>CAZCEL010000128.1:3759-10554 GCA_964497175.1 uncultured Bifidobacteriaceae bacterium | reverse complement strand
AGCTCGGGCGGACGACCGGATCGGTCAAGGACCGCATTGCGGCGCTCGAGAAGGATCTGGGTTACCCGCTGACCGAGGCAGGCCGGGCGCACATCATGGCCGACATCGAGCGCATCATGCGCGACGCCGAGCGCCGTGCCGCGTCGGCTTTCGATCGCGTGCCGCGCGCGCCCGTGGAAGCCCGTCCCTTCCCGCGTTTCAGAGAGGCGGCTGCCGCCGGCAGCTATACGGCTCCGTCGCCGGATGGGTCGCGGCCCGGCACGTTTCAGATTCCTCTGCGGCCGTCATACATGACCAGGTTCGGTCTGCGCACGCTCGTGTACCATGAAACGGTGCCCGGACATCATTTCCAGATCGCGCTCGAGCTGGAGAACACGGCGAACCCCCGGTTTCGCCAGATCCGGGCGCTCGGCGGCATCCCCGCCTTGAGCGAAGGATGGGGCTTGTACGCCGAGCGGCTCGCGGCCGAGTCGGGCTGGTACAAGGACGATCTCGAGGGGCGGCTCGGCCAGTTGGACGGCGCGCTCTTCCGGGCACGCCGGCTGGTCGTGGACACGGGTCTCCACGCGAAGCGCTGGACGCGGCAGCAGGCCATCGATTACGGCATCGAGGCGAGCGAGATCGACCGCTACGTGGTGAACCCAGGGCAGGCGTGTGCGTACATGTTGGGTCAGTTGAAGATCGTCGAGCTGCGCGACAAGGCGCGGCGCGCGCTTGGCAGCCGGTTCTCGCTCAAGGCCTTCCACAACACGGTGCTGATGACCGGCACCGTGCCGCTGCCCATCCTCGAGCGACAGGTAGACGCGTACATCCAATCGGCGGGTGGAACACTCCGGTGAATTCGCCTACCGGGCGCGGCGCGGGTACGTCCTGGCGCTCCCCGTTCGCTGGTTCGTGACACGGAACGCTCCGTCGGCGCTCGCGCTCAGCTTGAGCCAATAGCCTGTGGTCTCGTCGAGGTTCGCGATCCGATCGTCGGCGAAATTCACCACGCCTGGGTTGTCCGACCGGTGCAGCTGCCACACGTCCTCGAGACCTGCAGCCGCTCGCAGCATCTCGAAGGTCCGTGCCTGCCCGCCTTTGGTGGCGCCGTTGTTGAGGATGGCCACCGTGGGCCTCATCGCCACCGCGTATGCCGGGTGCGACACATCGTTGCCTCCATGATGGGGCAGCAGGTACGCGTCCACCCTCCCCAGCTTGTTGGCGGGACAGACCAGGTCGTACAGCGGAGCCCCGGTCAGATCGCCCAAATCGACGAAGCGGAATTCCCCGAAGCGAAGGTGGAAACCTGTCGATCGTGGATTCTCGACGCGCTCTCCCGCCTCTGGCACCGCGGGCGTGCACGCGGCCGTCGGCCTTGACGCCCCGTCAACCGGCCTCGTGATGGTCTGACCGGCGGAGCTCACGAACACCACCTCGAGTCCATCGAGAGGCAGCCGATCGCCGGGGTTGGGCTCGATGTGTGTGCCCCTCGCCCGCACCTTCACGTAGAGCTCATACGCCGCGAGGTCAGCGGCGGATCGGGCCGCGCCAGGGGCGAAGCCCCCATGGTCGATGAACGTGCGGATTGGCACCTGCGCCGCAAGCTCGACGAGGCCGCCGTCGTGATCGGGATGGAAGTGGGTGATCAGGAGGTAGTCCAGATGGCCGAGGCCGGCGTCGCGCATCGCGGCAACGATGCGGCGCGTGTCGCGGCCGTCGTTGCCCGCCCAGCCGGTGTCGACCAGGAGCGACTGGCGCGCAGGTGTCACGATGAGCGTCGCCTGTCCACCTTCGACGTCGATGAAATAGATGTCGAGCGTGTCGGCTGCCGTGAGCGTCACGGCGCACATCACAACGACCAATGCGGCTGCGTTGATCAGACGACGTGTCGGCATGATGGACTCCCGAGGACCTGAGTATGCGGCGCGGGACGGCTCGACGGCGCCACCTGATAGAATCTTACCCGCCATGTCGAGCATTCGCTACGAAGCTCCCAGGTCGCTGGCGCAGGCCGTCGGCCTCCTTGCGTCGGACCCGCACGCAAAGGTGATCGCAGGAGGAACCGACCTGCTCGTCCAGTTCCGTATGGGAGTGACCCGGCCGGCCGCGTTCGTCGACATCAAACGGATCCCCGAGCTCGTGGGAATGACACTCACCGAGGACGGGCTTCGTCTCGGCGCCGCGACCCCGGCCGTGGAGATCTGCGAGCACGCCGACGTTGCGCGTCTCTGGCCGGGACTGGTGGAAGCGATTCACCTGATCGGCTCGACGCAGATCCAGGGTCGCGCCACCGTAGGCGGCAATCTGTGCAACGCCTCTCCCGCCGCCGACACGACCTGCGCGCTGATGGTCAACCGCGCGGAGTGTCTCGTGGCGGGGCCCGGCGGCGATCGGACAATACCCGTCGAAGATTTCTGTCTGAGTCCCGGGCGAACAGCCCTGCAGCGGGGCGAACTGCTGGTGGCCGTCCATGTCCCTCAGCCGGAACCCAGGACGTCCGACGCATACCTGCGCCTGATTCCCCGCAGCGAAATGGACATCGCGATCGCCGGCGCGGCCGTCAGTGTCACCCTGGACGGGGACGAGGTGTGCACGGCTGCCCGGGTGGCCATCGCCGCGGTCGCACCAACGGCGCTCCTGGTGAGGGAGGCCGCGCAAGCTCTGATTGGTACCCGGGTGGACGAGCGGGCTCGTCGGGCGGCCGGCGAGGCGGCGAGCCGAGCCGCGCGCCCCATCTCCGACAAGCGGGGCACGGTCGCGTACCGCCGGGCGGTGACAGCTGTACTGGCCCGGCGGGCTGCCGAGAATGCCGCCGAGCGCGCACGTCGGCTGACAGCTTGAGGGACACCGACAGTGGAGGATCCCACACGTGGCCCTTCGTGGCTTGGTGCCCTTCGTGGTTGAGGAACCGACGTGAGCAAACTGCATGTAACGACGACGATCAACGGCCAGCCCGCTGAGTTCCTGTGCGAGCCCCATGAGACGCTGTTGACAGCCCTTCGCGACGCGCTTGGACTGACGGGATCGAAGGAAGGCTGCACGACGGGCGACTGCGGCGCCTGCTCGGTGATCATGGACGGCCGTCTGGTCCCTTCCTGCCTCGTGCTGGCTGGCGAAGTCGAGGGGCGCTCGGTCACGACGATTGAGGGCATCGCCCAGGGTGAGCGACTGCATCCCATCCAGCAGAAGTTTCTCGAGCACGCCGCCCTTCAATGTGGCGTCTGCACGCCCGGCTTCATCGTCTCTGCCAAGGCGCTCCTCGATGCCAGGCCGAACCCGACCGAGCAGGAGACGCGGTACTGGCTCGCCGGCAACCTGTGCCGGTGCACGGGGTACGACAAGATCATCCGGGCCGTGCTCGACGCCGCCGGCGACATGAGAAAGGTCCCAGCATGACCGCGCGAACCTTCCGGCACATCGGCACGCGGCCCATCCGCCATGATGGCGCCGACAAGGTGACGGGCAGGGCCAACTACGGCGCCGACCTGTCATTGCCAGGCATGCTCCACGGTGTGGTCCTTCGAAGCCCCCACGCGCACGCCCGCATTCTCGCGATCGAGACGTCGCGCGCCGAAGCCGTGCCCGGGGTGAGGGCTGTCATTACCGGCAGGGATATCCCCGAGAATTTCGGATCGATTGCGCTTGGCGAAGCGCCGTTCGATACGCACGATATCGGCGACAACGCGCTGGCGCACGAGAAGGCGCTCTACCACGGCCACGCCGTGGCAGCCGTCGCGGCGACGACGATCGAGATCGCCCGGGCGGCCGCTTCGCTCATTGACGTCGCGTACGAGCCGCTCGAGCCGGTGCTCGACATCACGCGCGCCATCGCACCGGACGCACCAATCCTGGACGCAGGCCTCGAGACCAAGGGCAGGCCGGCGCCTGGCTCAAAGAGCCCCACGAACATCGCGGCCAGGATGGAGCTGCGTCGAGGCGACATCGTCGCCGGCTTCGCCGCGGCTGACGTGGTCGTCGAGCGTGAGTTCCGGACGCAGATGGTGCACCAGGGTTACATCGAGCCGCACGCCTGCGTGGCGCGCTGGGGGCAGGACGGCCAGGCCGTGCTCTGGAGCACGACTCAAGGACCGTTTCTCGTCCGCGACCAGTGCGCCGCCATCCTGGGGATGGAGCCGGCGAAAATCAAGGTGACGCCCAGCGAGATTGGCGGCGGCTTCGGCGGCAAGATTCCCGTGTACCTCGAGCCGCTGGCGATTGCCCTCTCGCGCAAGGCCGGGCGCCCCGTGAAGATGGTGATGACACGCGAGGACGTCTTTCGTGCGACCGGACCCACTTCGGGCACGATTGTGCGCATGAAGCTGGGCGCGAAGCGTGACGGCACGCTCGTGGCCGCCAGCGCGTCCCTGTGGTACGAGGCGGGCGCGTACCGCGGATCGCCGTCCGGCGCCGGCGCGATGTGCTGCCTGGCGGCCTACAACATTCCGAACTTCTTCGTCGAGGCGTATGACGTCCTCGTCAACAAGCCCAAGGTGGCGGCCTACCGCGCGCCGGGCTCACCGATGGCGACCTTCGCCACCGAGTCGCTCGTGGACGAGATCGCCCGCACGCTCGGACTGGACGCCGTCGAGATGCGGCTGAAGAACGCCGTCGCCGAAGGCGACCACGCGCCGTACGGCCCCGCGTATCCTGCGATCGGTCTGAAGGAGGCGCTCGAGGCGGCTCGACGCCATCCGCATTACACGGCGCCACTCGCCCCGAATCAGGGACGCGGGATGGCCTGCGGGTTCTGGTTCAATGCCGGCCTGAGCTCGAGCGCATCCGTGATGCTGCACGCCGACGGAAGCGCGGCCGTGACCACCGGCAATCCCGACATCGGAGGCACCCGCGTCGCGCAGGCGCTCATGGTCGCCGAAGAGTTGGGCATTCCCGTGGAGCAGGTCCGTCCGAGCGTCGCCGACACCGACAGTGTGGGCTACACCGATGTGACCGGTGGAAGCCGGGTCTGCTACGCGACCGGAATGGCCGTCATCCAGGCCGCTGGCGATGTCCGCGATCAGCTGCGCGCCCGCGCGGCCAGGATCTGGAACGTGGCGCCCGACCAGGTCGGCTGGGAACAAGGACGGGCGGTGGCGCTCGACGGGGCCGCGGCGCAGAAGCCGCTCACCGTCGCCCAACTGGCTGCCGAGATGGGTCGGACCGGGGGCCCAATCGTCGGGCGGGCCGCTGTCAACGTGCCGATGGCCGGTCCCGGCTTCGCCGTGCATCTGTGCGATCTCGAGGTGGACAAGGAGACGGGGCGCACCACGGTCGTTCGTTACACTGCGATCCAGGACGTGGGCATGGCCGTACATCCGAGCTTCGTCGAGGGCCAGATGCAGGGCGGCGTCGCGCAGGGGATCGGCTGGGCGCTCAACGAAGAGTACATCTTCGACGCGGGCGGCGTCATGGAGAACGCCGGATTCCTGGATTACCGCATGCCGGTCGCGTCCGACCTGCCGATGATCGATACGGTCCTCATCGAAGTGCCCAACCCGCAGCATCCGTATGGTGTGAAAGGGGTCGGCGAAGTGCCCATCGTGCCGCCGCTGGCCGCCGTGGCCAACGCCATGCGCGACGCCACCGGGATCCGGTTCACGACGCTGCCGCTCTCGCCCCCGCGCGTCCTGGAGGCGCTTGCCGCGGGCGACTGATGGTGGTCCTGCCGTGGCACGCGTTCATCTGCCGGGCGGACTCAGCGCGCACACGGGCGGTCTCGAGTGCGTGGACGTCGACGCGACGCGCGTAGGCGAGCTGATCCTCGATCTGACATTGCGCTTTCCCGGGTTGGCGGAGCCGATCAGAGGGATGGCGATCGCGATCGACGGCGAGATTTACAACGACGCCCCGTACCACGCGCTCAGGGACGACAGCGAGATCTATTTTGTCCCGCCGGTCGCGGGCGGCTGACCACAGACAGCGCGCGTGCGCTATTTCCTCCCCTGATATTCCTCGTCACTGACCGGGCCGCTGAACTTGGCGCCGCCGACGCTGACCGAGATCTGAGTCAGGCCCTGATCGGGCGCCGCGCCGTGCCAGTGCAGGACGTTGGCCGGAAAGAACACGGGTTGGCCCGGGATCATGTCCTGCATCTTCTGACCCTGGATCTGCATGCGGCCGCGTCCTCGCTCGAGCAGGAGCACCTGGGCTCCGTCATGCGCATGCCAATAGCTCCGGGCCCCTGGTTCGTACTGGAAGCGGACGGCTCGAACATCCGAGGCGTCGAGGTTGCTCACGGCGCCGGTGAAATTCGCGGTCACCGGCGTGGGTGGCCGCGGCGCTGGCTGCTGCTGGGCGGCCGCTATCCAGCCAGCCGACACCACGATCAGCGCCACCACCAAGCGCGGGTTCCGGATCCCGACTGCTCGCAGCCGTTTCATCTCAGCTCCTCCGATTCCTTCGTGTCCGTCAGTACCGCAACACCGCGTGAATGGTTTCGCCGGCGAGCTTCTCCCGCCCGCCAAGTTCGACCAGCTCGATGAGAAACGCCAGAGCGCAGACGTCACCGCCGAGCCGCCGCACCAGGTCGGCCGTCGCCCGTGCGGTACCACCGGTCGCCAGCAGGTCGTCCACGATCAACACACGCTGTCCCGCCCGCACCGCGTCGTCATGAATCTCGAGCGAATCGGTTCCGTACTCGAGGTCATAACTGGCCTTCATCGTTCGCGACGGAAGCTTGCCTGGCTTTCGTACGGGCGAAAACCCGGCGCCGATCCGATCGGCCACGGCGGAACCGAAGATGAATCCCCGGCTTTCGATGCCGACCACCAGGTCGATCCCCTGACCCTCGAACGGCATGACGAGGCTGTCGATGGC
>CAZCEL010000128.1:1144-3749 GCA_964497175.1 uncultured Bifidobacteriaceae bacterium | reverse complement strand
ATGGCCGCGCGGAACCCGGCCGGATCCTGCAGCAGCGTCGTGACGTCGTAGAAGAGGATTCCAGATTTCGGGAAATCCGGCACGTGGCGAATCTTGTGCTTGAGATGGTCCATTGTCCGGCGCCCGGAGGAGGCCCTACTTGATGTGAAACCCGCCGTCGTGTCCCGAGGCCCCTTCGTCTGTCACGTCGACCGTTTCGACCCGTGACCCAGGGGGCCCCTGCCTGATTCGACGCTCGAGCCGCTCGAGCGCCTCCGCCTCCCCCTCCACGCTGATCTCGACGCCCCCGTCCGCGAGGTTCTGCACCCAGCCGTGGAGGCCTTCGAACGCCGCGGCCGCGTAGGTGAAGAAGCGGAACCCGACGCCCTGGACCCGGCCACTCACCAGCAAGCGTCGTGCGAGGCGCACCGACAGTACCTGAGCCGATCATACTCCGCCGCCGCTGATAACATGCTGGCAGGGACATGTCTCGCCTGCGGCCGATGCGCATTGCCGCATATCTCGCCAGGATGCTGGGCTACGCCGCCGCCATCCTGCTGATCCTCGCCGGGCTCGTGGTCGCGGTCCTGCAGAGCGCGTGGGGCGGGGAACAGATCAGGAGAGTGCTGGTCGACCAGGCCAACCAATACCTTGCAGCCACCCTCGAGATCGGCCGTCTGGAGGGCTCCCTGTTCGGCGGCCTGCGGCTCGTCGATGTCCGGTTGTCCAGGGACGGGCAGACCGTGATTGCCCTCGATGACGTGCGCGTGGCCTATCGCATCACAGAATTGATCGGCACTGACATCGTGATCCGTGAGGTCCGCCTTGCACGGCCACGAATCCTCGCGGCGAGACGCGCCGACGGAGGTTGGAATCTGGCTGGCCTGCTCAAGCCCAGGGCTCCACGGGACCCGCGGACCCCGGCCCGCCCGGTGCGAATCCTGCGGCTCGATGTGCTGGATGGCCACGTGACGCTCGGAGATCCCCTGCGGATCGGGGCGGCCCGAGTACCCTCCCGATTCGAGGGCCTCGACGCCGTTCTTGCGCTCACCTATCAGCCGGACCGATGGCACCTGAACTTCGACCGCGCCTCCTGGAGCGGCGGCGAGACGGATCCCACCGTGCGGGCCTTGTCGGGTTCCATTGACAGCGGCCGCGACGGTCTCGCGTTCCAGACGCTGAGAGTAGACACACCGCGCAGCCTCTTCACGCTGGAGGGACGCGTTGATCGTCGCGTGTCCCCCACCCGGCTCGACCTCGGCGTCAGGGCGGAGCGTTTCTCCTTTCAGGAATGGGCTGGCGTCCTGCCGGGGCTGAGCCGTATTGCCGTTGATGGCATGTTCGAGACCGACCTCATCGGACCTCTCGCAGCGCTCGAAACCACGTTGAGCCTCCAGTCGGACGGAGGTTCCGCGCGTGGATCGCTGGTGCTGGACACGACCGTGGCCGGATGGCGCGGCCGCGGGACCCTCGACGTCGAGCGCATCAATCTGGCGCGCTGGTTGAGCCGGCCGGACCAGGCCTCGGATATCACCGGGCGCGCGCGGTTCGATCTGATCCTGGCGGAGGGCGGCTTCCCGCGCGGCGAGTACGAATTCTCGGGACCGCACGTGGCGTATGCGGGCTACTCGGCCGAAAGGGTGAGCGCGCGCGGGACGATCACCAGCTCCGAGGTGCTCATCGCAGGAGCGCGCGCGCTTGCGTACGGGGCCGGCGTCGGTCTCAGCTCCGGCTCCATCGGGCTCGATAATCCCTACCCGTTCAATTTCATCGGATCGACCGACCAGCTCGATCTGCGCCGCCTGCCAGCGACCATTCCCGTGCCCCACGTCGAAAGTCTGCTGGCCTTCGACTACGAGCTGTCCGGGCAGTTCGTCAGGCCCGTCGTGAAGGGAACCGCCCGCTTCGGCCCCTCGGAGTTTCTCGGCGCTGCCGTTGGCGACGAGGCGACGGGCGCCATCGACACCACCTCTCGCCCCGTTCGATACGCGGGAGCAGGTGACCTCACGGGCGTCGACCTGACCCGCTTCGGCAAGGAGCTCGAAGCGGCCTGGCTTCAGGATCCCCGCTGGGCGGGTTTCCTCTCAGGCCGCTTCGTAGTCGATGGCGTCGGGTCCGATCCGGCCACCATGCGGCTGCACGGCAGTGGACGCGTCAAGCGAGCGGACCTGTTCGGCGGGCGCGTCTTCGACGCGACGGTGTCGGTCGAGATCGCGGACGGATCGCTGGAGGGCTCCTTCGAGGGCGACCTGTCGGGCATCGATCCCGCTACTTTCGCCAACGATTCCAGACTGGCCGCATCGCTGACCGGCGCGGGCCGAATCGCCATCGGGGTTCGCGCCCTCCTCCTGCGCGCGCCGACACTCGAGGACTACACGGTCGACGTGGACCTCAGGATCGCAGACTCGTCCGCCGGTGCTGTACGGGTCGACCGTGCGGAGGTCGCAGCCAGGTTGTCTGATCGCTCGCTCTCGATCGCTCGTTTCACCGGCCTGAGCCCGATGTTCGACATCGAGGCGTCCGGCACGGTCGAGCTCGACGGCCAGCGCGACTCGAAGGTCGCCTACGCGGTCAGGCGTGCGGATCTCGCGCTCGTCGAGGACAGGTGGGGCTCGCCGCTTTCGGG
>CAZCEL010000128.1:0-1134 GCA_964497175.1 uncultured Bifidobacteriaceae bacterium | reverse complement strand
CGAGCTGACGGGGCCCACCACGCTCGTGCGGCTGATCGGCACGGGCGACGTGTCGCGGCTCGAGGCCTCAGGCGTCAGGACGTTGACGGCGTCGGCGAGCTACGATGTCGTCATTCCCACGCGCGCGCCTGCGGAGGCGCGCGTCACCGCCACCGGCCGAGCTTCGTTTGTCGAGGCGTTCGGTCAGCAGCTGCCGGAAGTCTCGGGAACAGTCAGCTACGACCAGGCACGCACGAGCGTCGACCTGCAGGCGGTGCCCAGGGAGGGTCTCACCGCAGCCGTTGAGGGCGCCTTCAGTCTCAATCGGAGCGAGCGAACGGCCGACGTGTCGTCGCTGCTCGTGACGGTCGGGCCGAGCGCGTGGCGGCTGGTCGAGGCCGGCGTTGCGCGCGTGACGTGGGACGAAGAGGGCGTCGCGGTGTCGCCTGTGGCATTTCTCGATCCCGTTACGGGCAGTCAGCGCCTGGATATCGACGGCACGTGGAAGCCCATGGGTGGCGGCGCTCTTCGTGTCCGAGCGGCAAGTGTGTCGCTCGACCGGCTCATCGCGCCACCCGAGGCGCCGGCCCGTATCGGGGGCCGGATTGACGTCGATGCCACCTTGCGCGGAAGCCGCGATCGCCCGCTCGTCGAGGCCCGCCTCAAAGTAAGCGACGGCCGCGTCGACCGCGTCGGGTTTCGCGAGCTGTCCGGCGCGGTCGATTACGACGAAGGTGTGCTGTCGGTCGACCTGCGCCTGGACCAGGCGCCGGGTGTCACAGGCACGGCGGTGGGCACGGTGCCCCTCGCGCTCTTCAACCGTGCCCTTCCGGAACAGCCGATGCGCGTCGCGCTGCGTTCCCCCTCGATCGACCTCGCCGTCTTCGAGGGGCTGACCGATCTCGTCCGGAACGTGTCCGGCGAAGTCCGACTGGACGTCGAGGCGATCGGGACCAGTCACGATCCGCACTTCACCGGTACCGTCTATTTGTCCAACGTGGGTTTCCAGGCCCGCGCGTCGGAATCGCGGTACCGCAATGGCAATGCCGTTGTGACGCTGGCCAGGGAGCAGGTGACCTTCGAGGCGCTGCGCATCGAGGACGCGAACGGCCGGCCGCTCGAAGTGCGCGGCAGCCTCGGCACGCACGAGATGCG
>CAZCEL010000127.1:0-10573 GCA_964497175.1 uncultured Bifidobacteriaceae bacterium | reverse complement strand
GGGAATGGACAGCGCGACGATGGAGCCCGACGCGTCCGGCACGTTTGTCGGATCGTCCTTCATGTTCGCGACCGCGCGCGACTGGGCGCGGCTCGGCCAGCTCTATCTGCAGGATGGCGTCTGGGAGGGCCGGCGGGTACTGCCGGAGGGATGGGTTCGCTTCAGCACGACGCCGACGGCCGAGTCTCCCGGGGGCTGCTACGGCGCCCACTGGTGGCTGAAGCTGCAGAGGGACGTGGGCGGCGAAACGGCGGCTGCGGCGCACATCCCTGCGGACGCGTTTCATGCCGTGGGTCATGAGGGCCAGACGTTGACCATCATCCCGTCGCGCCGGCTCGTCGTCGTTCGGCTGGGATTGTCGATCAACGTGGAGGCGTGGAACCACGCGGCGTTTCTGGCGGATCTGCTGGAGGCGATCGAGAAGTGACGCACGGTCTCGAGTTGCGTGTGGGCTCACCGGATGAAGCTGAACGGCATCAGCGCGAGCGGCTCGCCTCGCCGGAAGAACGCGGAGGGTCCACGAACCGCTCGAAGCACATCGAGCTCGGCGCTCGAGACGTTGGCGGCCAGCCACCGGGCAAAGGACGCTGACCGCGCTTCTCCCGAGAATTCGGTGGTCAGAATCTCGTACAGACTCCGGCGGGGCGGATACATGACGAGCGTCACGTCGCTGTCTGCCGGGATGCCCGCCTGCTCTTTGGCCAGCATGACCGCATGGTCGAGACCCCCGAGCGCGTCGACCAGCCCGTGCTCCTTGGCCTGGCGCCCGGTCCACACGCGGCCCTGGGAGATGCGGTCGATCTTCTCGCGCGACGCGCCGCGCGACTCGGCCACTTTCTGAACGAACTGATCGTAGAAGTCCTGCAGCTGTTCGCGCAGCTTGGCGCCCTCATCGGCGTTGTACGGCCTGGCGGGAGAGTTCATCTCGGCGTGTTTTCCGATGCTCGTCGACTCGATGCGCGCGCCGAGCTTCTCGTACACACCTCCGGTCACGAACTTTCCGCCGTAGATGCCGATCGAGCCTGTCAGCGTCGCCGGCTGCGCGACGATCGTCTTGGCCGGCATGGCCAG
This sequence comes from uncultured Bifidobacteriaceae bacterium, assembly GCA_964497175.1. Taxonomy (GTDB): domain Bacteria; phylum Acidobacteriota; class Vicinamibacteria; order Vicinamibacterales; family CAVVIG01; genus CAZCEL01. Next base: position 9,502 of record CAZCEL010000127.1, on the reverse strand, counting down.
GTAGTAGCCGCCCGAGGCCGCCAGGTCCGACATCGAGGCCACGAGCGGGCGGTCGGCCCGCTCGTCGCGCGTGACGATCAACTCGCGCCAGACGGCGTCGGACGCCGCGGCGGAGCCGCCCGGGCTGTCGATGCGCAGGACGATCGCGCGGATCGATCGATCCTCGCGCGCCTCGCGGATGTACTCCACCAGCGTGTCCGAGCCAATGGCCATCCCGCTCAGCGGATCGAAGCCGCCCTCGCCGCTCGCGATCGCGCCAGAGGCGTGGATCACCGCGATCCTGGGCCCGCGGTTGAGCCCGAGCGACGTCAGACTGACCTGCGTGTAATCGTCGCCGTCGATCTCGTGCCCGTTCGCGTCGGGCACGGCCTCGTGCAGCGCATCGAGGACCTCGTCCTCGTAGGCCACCTCGTCGATCAGCCCCGCGCTGAGCGCGGCGTCGGGAAGAAACGGCCCCTCGTCGACGAGCCGGCGCACGTCGGCCTCGGTCTTGCCGCGGCCTTCGGCGATGACGCCCACGATCTGCTCGAAGAGATCGCGACCGAGCGAGGCGTCCATCTCGCGGTGAGCCGCCGTGTAGGCTTTCTCGGTGAACTGATTCGACGCCGTCTTGTAATCCCCGATGTGCTGCAGATCCGGGTACGCGCCGATCTTGTCGAGCGTCCCGCGCAGGAACACCGCATAGGTGGCGACGCCGGTCACATCGAGCGGGCTGGACGGCGAGAGGAATACCTTGTTGGCCGCCGTGGCCAGAAAGTATTCGCGGTCGCCGCCGTACTCCAGGTAGGCGTAGAGCGGCTTGCCCGACTTCCTGAACGCCACCAGCGCGTCGCGGATTTCCTGAACCTTGCCCCAGTACGGACTCGAGAAGCCTGCAGGTTTGATCAGCACGGCGGCGACACGCCGGTCGGCGGCCGCCTTGCGGAGGTTGTCGACCACCGACCTGAGCGTCGGCACGCTCGCGCCCCGGAGGTAGCCGAACACATCAGCGGGTGCAACCTCGGGAAGGTCGCCGCCGATGCTCAGCGTCAGGACGGCGTGCGAGGGCACGGACGGCCCCCGGGTGGTCACCCAGTACAGCATGCCCATCCCAACGACCGACGCCAGGAGCGCCACACCGAGCAGGGTCAGGATGACGCCAACGGTTCTTCTTGCCATACAGTCGAGTATAGCCGCTTGCGCTTATGCCACTAATCAGCGGGACGGGACACCTGCAGCGACAACGCCTCGGGGGGAGAGCGCCGAAGTGCTGCGGTGACCGGGGACCGTCTAGCTGAGCTGCCGCCGTGTCAGTTGCGTGTCCTTTAGCGGCTTGTCGGTGGCATGCGCGGGGGCCCAGCTCCGCGGCGGGATCATGCCGCGTCGTCACCCCGCGCGGATTTCGGCGCCTCCAGGACCTTTTGCCAACTGTCGCCCGTGCGGCCTGCTGCGTGGGTGTCTTCGCTACACGCAACTCGACACCGCGCCAGCGTGACCGAGAACGCCTGGTTCCCGGCGTCAGCGCGTGCCGCCCGACCGTTCACGCTCGAGCTGCGTAAGGTAGTTGCGCTCCTGCCCCGCGACGAAGTCCTTGTAGCCCTGCGGATCGACGAACGGATTGGGTGCGCCGGGCTTGAGGCGCCTCACCTTGTCTTCCAACCTGAACATGCTGGGATGCTGCGCGAGAAAGATGTCGGCGCGCAGTTCCTTGAGCACTTTGAACGTCCGGGCGTAGTCGTCGACGATGGCCGGGTGGCGCGCGTTGCCGAGCAGTTTCACCCCCTGGTTGATGGACGCGCAGCCGACGAACACGACGTTGTACGTCTGGCCGGCGTCGGTGACGGTGGTCGTCCATGCCGTGCAGCCCTTCGTGTGGCCCGGCGTGTGGTGGGCCGTGAGGGTGACGCCGCCCAGCGAGACGGTGTCGAGGTCCTTGAGGACGCGGCTGACCTTGGCAGGCTTCCACCCGCGCGCGCCGAGCGCCGAGTTGTCGATTCCGGACGAGAGGGCCGCGGCATCCTCGCCGAGGGCCATGATCGTGGCCCCGGTGATCCGCTGCATCTCCGCGTGACCGGCGACGTGATCGAAGTGCGTGTGGCTCGAGAGCATGATCTTGATGTCGGCGATCTTGAACCCGAGCTTTTCGATGTTGGCCCGCACGAGCGGCACGGACTCCTCGAGGCCGGTGTCGATCAGAATGTTCCCCTCGCGCGTGACCAGGAGATGCGAGGAGAGGCCGCGCGTGCCGACGAAGTAGAGGTTGTCGGCGATGCGCTGCGGCTCGAACGGCTGCGTCCAGGTGGGGTCGCCCTGAGCCGAGAGCGCGGCGGTGGCGGCGAGCACGGCGGCGGCGAGGATGGTGGTCTTCATGAGCGTCAATGATAGCCGAGGGAGGATGGGGTTCCAGGTATACTGAAGGTTCCTGCCCGGGCCCATTTTCTCGACTGCGGAAGTGGCGGAACGGCAGACGCGCTAGCCTCAGGAGCTAGTTGGAGCAATCCAGTGGGGGTTCAAATCCCCCCTTCCGCACCAAGACAGCGCGCCGGCAAGACCGCTGCTGGCGCGCCTCCACAACACGTCACCTCAGTTCTGAATGCGTCCTCCAGGGCTGGTTGGGACCTCTATCGGGCCATGGCGCGAGCTGCCCGGGCCTCGTGAGGCCTGCCCGGTGCGACGCTCGCGCCTGGGACGCGGCGGGCATCACTCGACCCTCGCACCGAATCCCTTGACAAGCTCGGCGCCGCTGGCCGACAGTGCTCCCCAACGGTGACGCGCTCGCAGCTCCTCTTCTCGAGCCTGTCGGTCGCGGCGGCGTTTCTGGCGCTCGGCGCGTTCGCCCTTCGCCTCGCGTTGCGGCTCGATCTGTGGCAGTGGTGGGTCCCGCTGGCATTGGTGGGCGGCATCGCGGCCGCCGATCTCGCCTCGGGTCTCATCCATTGGGCCGCCGACACGTGGGGGGAGAGCGACTTCCCGGTGATCGGGCAGCGCCTGCTCGTGCCCTTCCGCCTTCATCACCTCAATCCCGATGAGCTGGCCCGGCGCGGGTTCGCCGAAACCAACGGCGACTCTGCGCTCCTGTCGGCATCTCTCCTCCCTGTCCTCTTCGCGATCCCGATCGAGGAACCCTGGGGAGGGCCCGTCGCGGTCGGCGGCTTCGCGCTCTCGGGGGCCGGGATGATCACGAACCAGATTCACCAGTGGGCGCACATGGCGTCGCCGCCCCGGCCGATCCGTGCAATGCAGGACTGCGGCCTGCTGCTCGGCCGCGCCGAGCACGCGGTGCATCACCAACGGCCCTACAACGCCCACTACTGCATCACCACCGGATGGTGCAACCGGCCGGCCGAGGCCATCGATCTCTTCCGGCGGCTCGAAACCTTCATCACGTGGGTCACCGGCGCGCGCCCTCGAGACGACGAGCGGCGGTACGCCGAAGCGTACGGCCTCGGGGAATCTCCGGCAGGGGCCGGGCATGGCCAGTCGACCTGGTGACCGTCCACGGAAGGCGCACTTCGCGCTCGAGACGACCGAGCCGATGTCCATCGGGTACGGCTTCATCAGTGGTCTGCTCTCGGCCATCCTGGGGATCGCCGGTCTCGGCGCGGTGCTCAGCCTCCGATTCCCCGAGTATCTGACGTACAGCGAACTCCGCGAACTGTACTCGGTCGGCTACCTGCGGGCGCTGATCCACCTCACCCTGGTCTCGTCGTTCGTGCTCGGCAGCATCAGTGCCGTCCTCCGCGCCAACAAGACGCTGGCGCTCGTCGGCATCGGCCTGACCCTCGTGGCCGCGCTGCTTGGCGGGTCGCGCGTCCCCGTCGAGGGAGACGTGAAGGGCGGCGCCTGGCTCGGCCTCGACTTCTTCGTGCTCAACCTCCTGCTGTACTCGGCGGTCTTCGTCCCGCTCGAGCGGCTGTTTGCTCTGCGCCCCGCACAGCCGGTCTTCCGCCGTCAATGGCCCGTCGACCTGACATACTTCTTCATCAACTCGCTGCTGATCGAAGTCCTGACAATCCTCACGCTCAAGCCGGCCCTGATTCTCTTCGACTGGGCGCGGATGGACGCGCTCGGCCGAACCGTGGCGTCGCTTCCGCTCGTCGTCCAGGTTCCGGCGATCCTTCTCGTCGCCGACTTCACCCAGTACTGGGTGCATCGTGCATTTCACGCGGTTCCGCTGCTCTGGCCGTTTCACGCGATCCATCACTCCGCCGCCGAGATGGACTGGCTGGCGGGGTCGCGTCTGCACCTGGTGGATGTGATCCTCACGCGCGGGCTGACGTACGTGCCGATCTTCGTGCTCGACTTCTCGGAGCCGGCCCTCATCGTGTACGTATTTCTCGTGGCCGCACAGGCCACCTTCATTCACGCCAACGTCCGCTGGGAGCTCCGCGCGGTGCGCAAGATCGTTGCGACACCAGCGTTCCACCACTGGCACCACAGTGCCGAGCGGGAAGCAGTTGACAAGAACTTTGCCGTGCACACGCCGATCTGGGACGCGCTCTTCGGTACCTGCTACCTGCCCGATCGCTGGCCGGCGGAGTACGGGCTCTCGCACAGCGCCGCCGTCCCGGGGCGCTGGGTGACTCAGCTCGCGTATCCGTTTCGACGGCGCCGGGAAGCCGGTGGACAGGACGTCACGTCGTAGCGAGTCAGCGGAGCTGGGCCCTGTCGAGCGGACGACAGGCGCATTCGTCACGGGTAGGACATGACCGCCCGACGGGCAATCCGTTGGTGATACTTTATCCGGTGAGGTGTTGTCATGAAGCGTTCAGTGGTGCTTGGTGTGTTGGTGGCTGTCGGAGTGTTATCGCTCGTCGTATCAGGCCAGGCGCCGGCAGGGCCATCGCCCAAGGCGATGGCCGTCACGAAGATCGAAAAGGTCCGCGACAACCTGTACGTGATTACCGGCTCGGATGCGGCCGAGATGGACGCCTTCAGCGGCGGCAATACGGCTGTCTTCATCACAGACACGGGCGTCACGCTCGTCGACACGAAGCTTCCGGGCTGGGGACCGACGATCCTCGAACGCGTCAAGAGCGTCACGGCCAAGCCCATCACGCGTGTCATCAACACCCACACGCACAACGACCACACCGGCAGCAACGAGTTCTTCGGCGCCTCGATCGAGACCGTCGTCCAGGAGAACACTCGGGCCAACATGGCGAAAATGCCGGAGTTCTCGGGCGGCAAGGCGCAGTTCCTGCCCCAGCGCACATACAAGGACACGCTCACCCTCGGTTCGGGGAAGGACCAGATCGACCTGTACTATTTCGGTCGCGGCCACACCAACGGCGATACGTTCGTGGTGTTCCCGGCCCTCCGCGTCATGCACGTGGGCGACATCTTCGCTTGGAAGGCGCTGCCATATGTCGACGCCGGGAACGGCGGCAGCGTCGTCGAGCAGCCGAAGACCCTCGCACGGGCGGCCTCCTTCATCAAGAACGTGGACCAGATCATCAACGGACACATTCCGCTCACGCCGTTCCGTGACCTGCAGGAGTACGCGGAATTCACCGGCGACTTCGTGGCGTACGCGCAGGCCTCGTTGAAGGCCGGAAAGGCCGTGGATCAGGCGGCCGCCGAGTACAAAGTGCCGGCCAGGTTCAAGGGATACGTCGCGAATGTCAACCCGAACTTCGGCGGTGCGAAGCCCAACCTTGAGATTGCCTACAAGGAGCTCGCGCGGTAACCTGCTTCACCCGCTCGACTGCTCCTTGTGATGGGGCTTGAATCGGCCGGGGCTTGCAGTACTATCGCAGTGTCATGGTGCGAGCGCAGGCTCCCCTGCTGCATAGGTTGGGGCGGAGCGCCCGCAGCCGACCACGTCTGGTGCTGGTTACGACAGAAACAGAGCCTCGCATGAGCAGTCGCGCGCATTCCGTGCAGTCGTCCCGTGCGACCCGGTCCAGACGCGGCATCCTCCTGGTCACCTTCGCAGCCGTGCTGGGCCTGCCCGCCGCGCCAACGGCGGGGCAGACCCGCGCCGACAGGACGGGAACGCCGGCCACAGCGAAGTCATGGACACCACCTCGCACGGTCGACGGACAGCCCGACCTGCAGGGCTTCTGGCTGGTCAACACCGCGACGCCGCTCGAGCGGCCCAAGGCGCTCGAAGGCAGGACGCTTCTGACCGACGCGGAGGTGGCACAGCTGCAACAGCGGGCCGAACGGATCTTCAAGAGCGGCAACAGCGACTTCGGCGGGGGCGACGCGGTCTTCAACTCGGCCTTCAACGACGTGAAGCAGTTCCGGAATCCGAACGGGACGGAGACCTCCGTCGGCATGATCGAGCGCGTGTTCGACAACCGCACGTCGCAGATCGTGGACCCGCCCGAGGGCAGGATCCCTCCGCTGACGCCGGCGGCGCTGCAGCGCCAGGCCGCCGCGCGAGCGGCCGCCCAGCGCCCTCCGGCCGGCCCGGAAGAGATGAGCAACTCCTACCGGTGCATCACGACGGGCGTCCCCAAGCTCGGCGGACTTTACGGCGCCGGCCACTTCAGCTACTACCAGATTCTCCAGACGCGCGACTACGTGGTCGTCGCGACCGAAACGATCCACGATGCCCGCATCATCCCGCTGACCGCTCGGCCGCACCTTCCGTCAACCGTGCGCCAATGGAATGGCGACTCCATTGGCCGCTGGGAGGGTGACACCCTCGTCGTCGAGACCACCAACTTCTCGCCGAAGAGCAACTTCATGGGCAGTTCGGACCAGCTGCACCTGGTCGAGCGATTTACCCGCGTCTCCCCCGATACCATCAACTTCGAGATGACCGTCAGCGATGCCACCACGTGGACCAGGCCCTGGACGGCGATGGTGCCACTCCGGCGCACGCCGGACCGGATCCACGAGTTCGCGTGCCACGAGGGGAACTACTGGATCATGTACGGCATGATGACCGGCGCCCGCGCGGACGAGGCCAGAGCCGCTGCCGGGACCGGCTCGCGCTAGCGGCGCAGGTGGTCCAGAACGTCGACAGCCCGCGCTCACTCGCAGCCACACACCGCAACCAGATCAGTCGCCGGCCCGCTCCTGTTTGACGGCCTTGAGCAGCTCCAGCAGCTCGATCGGCAGCGGGAAGATGATCGTGGAGTTCTTCTCCGACGCGATCTCGGTCAACGTCTGCAAGTAGCGCAGCGTGATGCTCAGCGGCTGTGCCGCGATGACCTGGGCTGCCTGCGCCAGCGTGGCCGACGCCTCGAACTCGCCGCTCGCGTGGATGATCTTGGCCCGCTTCTCGCGCTCGGCTTCGGCCTGCCGCGCCATCGACCGCTGCATGTCGGCGGGCAGGTCGACATGCTTGACCTCGACGGCCGACACCTTGATGCCCCAGGGCTCGGCGTGCTGATCGAGAATCTGCTGGAGCTGCTGATTCAGCCGGTCCCGCTCGGCCAGCAGGTCATCGAGCTGCGCCTGCCCCAGCACGCTCCTGAGCGTGGTCTGGGCAAGCTGTGAGGTGGCGTACTGATAGTTTTCCACCTCGACGACGGCGCGGCTCGGCTCGATGACCCGGTAGTACAGGACGGCGCTGACCTTCACCGAGACGTTGTCCCTGGTGATCACGTCCTGCGGCGTCACCTCGAGCGCGACGGTCCGGAGGCTGACGCGCACCATGCGGTCGATGGGCGCGAACACGAAGATCACACCGGGCCCTTTTGGCCGAGGCAGCAGCTTGCCGAGCCGGAAGATCACTCCGCGCTCGTACTCGGCCAGAATCTTGATCGAGCTGACAAAGTAGAGCGCGATGAGCAGGACGACGAGCAGCGCGGGCGGGAGGATCATCACAGCACCTCAGGCTTTGCGAACCGTCAACGTCAGCCCGTTGACGTCAATGACCGCCACGGCGTCGCCCTCGCTGATGGGCTCGTCTGCGACCGCCGTCCAGATCTCGCCGTGCGTCGCGACGCGCCCTGATCCGCCCGCCGCGATGGGGGTGAGCGCACGGCCCGGGGCGCCAATCATCCCGGCCTGACCGGTGACGGGAGGCTGGCGCTGCGAGACCACGCCCAGCCGCACCAGGAACAGGACGACGGCGGCGACGCCCAGGACGACGGGGAGCACGAGCCCGAGACTCAACTGCAGCTCAGGCACGGACGAATCCATCAGGATCATCGAGCCGACAAGGAGGCTGACGACCCCGCCCGCCGCCAGGACTCCGTAGCTGACGACCTTGACCTCGAGCACGAGCAACGACAGGCCGAACACCATCAGCAGCAGACCCGCGTAGTTGACAGGCAGAATGGAAAGGGCAAAGAACGCCAGCAGGAGGCACAATCCACCCGCGACGCCGGGGAGGATCGCGCCCGGACTCCACAGCTCGATGGTCAGTCCAAGCGTGCCCAGACTCAGGAGAATGTAGGCGACGTTGGGATGCGCAATCGCGCTGAGGACCCGCTGCCGCCGGCTCATCTGTATGGGCACGACCGCCGCGCCATCGGTCCGCAGCACCATGGTCGTACCATCGAAGCGCGTGATGGTCCGGCCGTCCAGCTTCCGCAGCAGCTCGGCCACGTCGACGGCGACGAGATCCACGAGCGGCGGCGAGGCTGTCAGGGCTTCCTGCTCGGTGAACGCGCGGCTCTCGTTGACGGCCTGCTCGGCGAGCGTCACGTTCCGGCGGCGTCCGCTCGCCAGCGTTCGTGCGTACGCGGCGACGTCTTCAGCCGATTTCTTGGCCATTGTCTGGTCGAGCGGCTGCTCGCCCGGTCCGGAAACGGGGTGCGCAGCCCCGATGTGTGTGCCTGGCGCCATGACCGCGACGTCGGCAGCCAGCGTCAGGAGGAAACCGGCCGATGCGGCTCGTGCGCCCGCGGGCCCGACGAACACGGCAACCGGCGTCTTGGCGGCCAGCATGCGCGTGACGATCTCGCGCGTGGAATCCACGAGCCCGCCCGGCGTTCGCAGGACGAATACGACGAGCGCGGCGCCGACGCGGTCGGCCCGGTCCATGGTCTCGATCATGTACTGCGCCGAGACGGGGTGGATGATGCTCTGGACGTCGGCAACCCACACCGACGCGGGAGCAGCAGGGCCCGGCTGCGCGCCGACCGCTGCGACAGCCGTGCAGAGCGTTGCCAGGTAGGCGAGCCTTCGAACGCGACTCATGACCCCTGGACCAGTCCTTCCTGGGGTGTCCCGCACCCGGCGCGCCGGAACTGCCCGACGCTGCACACAACCGCCCTTCGCCGAGACACCGACCTGCGAACGGCTCTAGTATCGATGGTCCAGATGAAAAAGGGAACCTCCTCCGCGCGCCACCCGGTCATCGAGGTCTCCGGCATCCGCAAGACTTACCGGCAGACCGTCGCCGTCGACGAGGTGACGTTTGCGGTCGACGAGGGCGAGATCTTCGGACTCATCGGGCCCAACGGCGCCGGAAAGACGACAACGATGGAGTGCGTCGAGGGGCTGCGCACGCCGGACCGCGGCACGATTTCGGTGCTGGCGCTCGATCCGTTTCGAGACGTGTACAAGCTGCAGGATCGCATCGGCGTGCAGCTCCAGGAGGCGCAGCTCCAGAAGC